>CATJRT010000207.1 GCA_949742895.1 uncultured Eubacteriales bacterium
AAAAAAATTTGACCGCCATTTCTGACGGTCAATCATCCAAAGAAAGAAGATATTCAGCGGTTGTATCAAGGGCTTTTGCTACCTTTACGGCAAACCACAAGCGGGCATTTTTGAACGGATAGCGGCCTGAACTGTATTGCTCTAAAGAACGGTCAGACACGCCAGCGGCAGCAGCAAGGCTTTTGATTGTAAACCCCTTTGACTGGATAAATTCATTGAATTTCATAGCATCACCTAAACTTATGATACCACGTTGTTAAACGTGTGTCAACGCCAAAATGTGCATACAGTCTGGCCAGACTTTGCAAAAACACATCAACAAAGGAGAATACAATATGTCTCTCGGTTCCGAAAACAGGCTGTCCGTGGCGGATATCGCCGCTGTGACCGACCGGAACAACGGCAACTGCGGCAACGGCTGGGGCGGCGGCTTCGTCGAAATGCTGATTGCCATAATTATGCTGTTCCTGTTCCCCATGTTCTTCGGCGGCTTTGGCGGCGGGATGTGGGGCGGCATGGGCGGCTGGGGCAACGGCGGCATGATGGCCGCAGCCAACGGCGCTCTGACCCGTGCCGACCTGTACAGCGAATTCAACTTCAACGGCCTGGAAAACGCCGTGCGCGGCGTGACCCAGGGCCTGTATGACGGCTTCTACGCTATGCAGAACAGCATCAACGGCCTGGGCATGAATGTCATGCAGGGCTTTTCCCAGGCGGAGCTGTCCCGGGCCAACCAGCAGGCCGCGCTGATGCAGCAGCTGAACAACCTGGGCTACCAGCAGAAGGACTGCTGCTGCGAGACCCAGCGCTCCATTGACAACGTGCGTTTCACCATCTCCCAGGAGGACTGCAACACCCGCAATCTGATGCAGACCAACACCCGGGACATCATTGAAAGCCAGAACAGCGGCTTCCGGGCTATCCTGGACAAGATGTGCCAGCAGGAGCTGGCCGCGAAGGATGACCGCATTGCCGCCCAGGCCGCCCAGATCCAGGCTCTTCAGCTGGCAGCTTCCCAGGCCAATCAGAACGCCGCCATCGGCGCGATGATCTCCGCAAGCGAGGCCACCATCCTGCGCCGCACCGGCGCGGAGTGCCCCACCCCGGCCTACGTGGTCCAGCCTCCCACGCCTGTCAACTTCCCCACCAACTGCTGCGGGCAGTTCAATGGCTGGGGCAACGCCGGCTGCGGCTCCTGCTAAAATCCAATAGCGAGCAACTTTTTCCATTTTGGAAAATGTTCGGCCCCAAGCCGATTTTGACAACAGCGGCGGGGTAGGTGTACCCTGCCGCTGATTTTTTGGAAAGGAATGATTTCATGCCTGAATACACCGCGAACGCTCCGCAGACCGTGGCCGCAGGTCAGAACGTGCTCCTGACCGAGACGCCCATCGCCTGCAACCGGGGCTATGTCTGTCACCGTGACGGAAGCGGCATCATTACCCTCCGGGGTATCACCAACCAGTGCCGGGCGCGGTACCGGGTCAGCGCTGACGGCAATATCGCCGTGGCCACCGGTGGTACCGCCGGGGCGATCTCTGTGTCCCTTGCGATCACCGGCGAACCGATCAACAGCGCCACCGCTATCGTCACCCCCGCCGCTGTGGGCGACCTCTTCAACGTCCACGCCGAGGCGATCATCGACGTGCCCAAAGGGTGCTGCCTGACCATTTCGTTGGAGAACACCAGCACCCAGGCGATCACGGCCCAGAATGTCAACATCATCGTTGACCGCGTGGCCTGAAAGGAGTAACTGAACACGGAAAAACTGAAGGAAAAGCTCTTTGAAGAGCTGGATGAAATTTCCCGCAAGCCGGAGATGGGCGCGGGCGATCTGGAGGTCATCCACAAGCTCACCGACACCATCAAGAACATCGATAAAATCTGTATGCTGGAGGAAGAGGGCGGCTATAGCGAGGCTGTGGACGGCATGGACTACGGGCGAGGTTCCAGCTACGCCAACCGTGGCAAGCACTATGTTCGGGGCCACTATAGCCGCGACGGCGGGCGTGATGGAATGGGCGGTTACAGCTCCCGCCGGGACAACCGGGGGCGCTACAGCCGGGATGATGGACGCAGCGAGATGATGGAGCACCTGGAGATGGCCCTCGACAGTGCCAGCGACCAGGACAGGGAGACCATCAAGCGCTTTATGCGCCAGCTGGAGAATGCGTAAGGGGGTGCGGCTATGTCCGCGCCAAACCTCAAAGAGATAGAGTGGTTCATCCACGAGTTGGAAAACCTGGAGAGCTCTGATGGCCGCTATATGCTGCTGGCGGCTCTCTACACCTGCCGGAATGAGATGCTGGGCCTGTCTACACAGCCGCAGATCGCGGCCTATTCGGAAGCGGCTCCCGCCGTTTCCGAAAGATTGGGCCAGTACGGTGACAGTGACTTCCTGCGTGCAGTGGAGGGGAAAGACCCGGTGAAAGCTTGGGCCGTCATGGATGAGCTCATGGAAACACTCCAGGTGGTCAACCGAAGGACCTATGACAGTGTGGTAAGGAAGCTGGGAAGATTATAGAAGGAGGGGCTTTGTTGCCCCTCCTTCTATTAGCCATATACAGTATAGCCTATCCCATTGGCATATCCTGTCGTTCTATGGTATACTGTCCTCAAAGAAAACGAGGCGGTGACAGCCATGTGCGCAAAGAAAAAGGCTATCCCCAATAAAATGTGGAAGCTGGCCGGAGAGTCCCTGCATTCCCAGCCGCTCAGTGCAGCGGAGCAGGAGCAGTTTGTCGAAGAATTCTCCATCTACCGAGGGTTTCGGGGCGGATCGAAGAACGGGCTGGACTGGGTAACGCCTGCCGCCGCAAGGCTCTATCAGAGTGCCGCCCAGTCTGTTGCGGCATTCCTGTGCGACAGGTATGCGGGCCGGTACAGGCGTGACGCCGTGGTCAAGGTCACGGCGTCCACAGCGGCCATCCCAGCCCCGTTGTCGGCCCGTATGGCTGGCCGCGCGGATTTCCTGCTGGGGGCTGCTCTTTGGCTGCTGGATTACTGGGAGGAGTATTGCGACGACGAGGACGAATACCTGTCTCTGCTGCCCCAGGAGCCGGACAGGGGGCTGGAATACAGCCTGCCTTTCGCGGAGGATCTGTCCCATTCCAGAGAGTCAATCCTTCGCCTGGTTACCGTCCTGTATGGCCGGGATAAGGTATATCGGAAGGAGTTTCACGCTCTGCTGGATTTGATCAACGCCGATGCGGCGGCGGAGCTTCGTCGGCTGTTCAAGGACGCTTTCCTGGACTATACCGACCGCGCCATGGACATCCACAGCCGCCTCCAGCCGGTGGAACGGGAAATACCAGCCTTTCCCGCAGATCTTTCTAATTCAGATCGGCCTTGGGATGGCCCTCCGCTTCCTTCCGAAGACCCTGCGGTCATCGCTGTGCTTGCGGCGCCGGAGCTGATCTGCCGCCCGGTGCCGGAGATCCAGGAGGAGCTCCCCTCCCAGAAAGCGGCAGAGCTGCTTTCCGGTTATGGCACGGACGAGCCCTATGCGCTGTGCGCCGCCTATCTGCTTTTGGAGCAGGAAAAGGATGCTCTGGCCAACCTGAACGCGCTCACCGCCATTGTGATGATCTGCGCCACACGGCATCTGCCCTGGTCGCAGGACGATTTTGGGGCGCGGGCCGGACTGTTTGAACGGGGCAGCCCGGACTATCGGCTGCGGTATGAATACCGCGAGGCCGATGAGGACGGCAAGGTGGACGGGGATGCAGCCCCGGACTGGCTGGCGTCCGAGTCCCAGCTGTTTTTCATCGCCACAGGTGTTGTGCCGCCCAGAAAGCAGCAGCCGTCCGAGGAGCTGATCCACTGGTTTATGTCCCAGGGGATCCCGGAGCCGAGGGCCCGTGAGCTGGCGTTTGGCGCCATGTTTGCTTACTACAGCGATGCCGGGGAGCATGGCTGGAAGGCGATTGACTGGCTCTTTGACGAGGAGGATGCGGAAGAAGCCGAACGCCCGGAGGGGCCGGAGGAGGCTGTTGAAGGCCCTGCCGCCCCACCGCCCGCTGGGGGATCGTCCGTCAAAACGGAAGCGCTGAACCGGCAGGTGAAGGAGCTGCAAAGAGCCCTGCACGATGCGGAACGGGCGGCGGGGCGTTTGAAAGAGCAGCTCCAGCTTACGGAGCAGAAGGGCGAGGCGGACCGGGCGGAGCTGGCCCAGCTCAGGGCAACGCTCTATGATCTGCGGGGCGGCGAGGTCCCGGAGGCGGAGGACAGCGGGCCGCTGGTGGAGCTGCCATGGCAGGTGAAGCGGCGGGTAGTGGTGTTCGGCGGCCACGACAGCTGGCGTAAGGCGGTGAAGCCCCTGTTGCCGGGAGCGCGGTTCTACGACAGGGAGGCCCTGCCGGATCTCAATGCCATCCGGGGCGCGGATGTGGTATGGCTTCAGGTCAACGCCCTATCCCATAAGTATTATTACCGTATCATAGACGCCGCTCGGAAGAACGATATCCCCGTGCGCTATTTTGGCTCGGCCAGCGCCCGGAAATGCGCGGTACAGCTTGCGCTGGATGAGCTGCACCGCGGGTCGAACAGCTAATCTATTGTGCCTGTACTGGAGGGATGGCGGCAGGCCCAAGCGCTCCAAGGCCCTCATATTAAGCTCCACTCTGATAATAGGATTAACTTTTTTGTAACACCTGCAAACGAACTTTTGTAATGAAATTCCGCTATTCTAATTCTTGCAAGAGATACTTTTTCTTTTTCATTCTATCCTCTCTATTGTCAGAGCCGGGGCGGCAGTGCCCCGGCTCTCCTCCTATGTAAAGCAGGGCCCCTCCG
>CATJRT010000208.1 GCA_949742895.1 uncultured Eubacteriales bacterium
AAAGGCCGCCTCGATGCACTTGGCCAGAGCAAGCTGGTGGTGACCATTATGGACAGGGAGTATTTCACCACCACCAGCTAACTCATTGCCCTCAGGGGTATGCAGGAAGGGAAACGCTTAGTGGTTGATCTGACCGATACCCCCTACAGCCCAAAGGCACGGAATCCATCCATCATCCTCAACGAGGCAAGGGGCGGGGTTGGCTGTTTTATCTGATTGACCTTGATAACAAAAAAGCGCCAACACAGCCTTCTAATCCAAAAAACGCTTGCAGCTGCTATGTGTTTCCTGTTTCTGGGAGAGTCACCCGCAGCAAAAAGATTTGATTCTCTGCCTGCACGGTTAAGAAGCCGCCATATTTTTCCGCAATGTTTTGGATGCTTTTCAAGCCAAAACCATGATAGTCCGTGTTCGGCTTACTGGTCCGGGGAAGATCTCCGTCAAATTGAAGCTCACCCTGATAATAGTTTTCCACCTGCAAAAATATCAGGCCCGCACGTGAAAAGGTCATAAAAGATATGGTGCGCTGCTCCAAATCGGGGAGTTTGGCGGCGCTCTCTATGGCGTTGTCCAAAATGTTTCCCACCATAGTATACAAGTCCATGGCATCTATGGAGTCCAAGCAGCTCCCGTCGGCCATGCAGGTCAATTCAATGCCCTTTGCCTCACACAGCAGGCTTTTTTCCGTCAGCACTGCGTCCAGTATTTTGTTGCCGCTTTCCATGATGGCGTCATAGATCATCACCGACCGCTCCAAAGAGCGGATAGAGCTGTCTCGCTGGGTCTCATCAGAGATAAGCTTGAGCGCGGCAATCTGATGTTTCAGGTCGTGGCACTTTTGATTGATCACATCCGCATTCTGCATAGCGGTCTCATACTGAGCCCTCTGCCGCGTCCAGAGCTGCTGCTGCATATCTAAGTCGTGCCGAAGAGTCAGTCGCTTTTGCTGGGATAGCTGGGCCCACAGGGCGTACACGCAGAAAGCGACGGCGTACAGCAGGGAGACGCGGTAGAAAAACTCGTTTTCCGGCTGGAGCTGCTGGGCAAAGGCGCTGAACACCAGGGCTACCAGCAGCGCCCCCGCCGTCATTCCGATGGAGTGGGTCACCCGCAGATCATACCGGCCATGGGTGGGCAGTCGGCGGGCAAACAGCCGGTAGGAGGCCAGGTACGTCAAGCCGTAGACCAGGAAGTACAGCCCACCGGGGAGAAAGTTCAGCCGCCCCGCAGAGCTGGGGACCATCAGGGTGAACAGGCAGTAGGCCAGGTGTTGGGTCAGATAGGCGCTGGACGCGCAGTACATTGCCTCGAACACAGTGATTTTGCAGCACAGCTGGGCGTAGAGAAGCCCGCACAGATAGGAGCAGAGCGAATAAGTCAGCACCATAGCGATACGCAGGCCGAGCCAGGGCGCCAGCAGGGAAAATCCCCCCCAGAACAACGCGACGCACAGGATAAACCAAACCGGCCAGAGGGCAGCGCTGCCCCTGCGCCGCAGGGGCAGGCAGAACAGGGACACGGCGGCCAGCACCTCCGCGGGCAGGGTCATGGCCTGAAGGGCGGAAACCCAATTCATCATCGGTACCCCCCTCCCATGTAGTCGGACAGCGCCTGCATAAAGCTTTTCTGCCTGGAACGGCTCAAAGGAACCGCCTCTCCCTCCAGTAGTACTGTGTCCCGCTGAACGCTGGTCACATGGCGCAGGTTCACCATATGGCTGTGGCTGCATCGGCCAAAGGGCTGGCCCTCCAGCGTCTGTTCCAGTTTGGACAGCGCTCCGTTGGTGATATAAACCCGGTCCGCCGTGTGGACGTAAATGTGACGGTTTGCCACCTCGATATAGCGGATGTCCGCCGTAAGTACCCGGAACAGCGCCCCGTTTTCCGACACCAGCAGGAAACGTTCCTCCCGGCGTCGGATGATCTCCTCCACGTGGCGCAGGCGCATGGCCAGCTTTGAATAGTTCACCGGCTTGAGCACGAAGTCCAGGGCGCTGACCTCATAGCCCCGGATGGCGTATTTCCCCATGTAGGTGATGAAGATGATGAGTACCGCCGGGTCTGCCCGTCGGATTCGCTCCGCCGCCTTCATCCCATCCAGGTGAGGCATCTCAATGTCCAGCAGCAGCACGTCCCACACCGGACGGTAATTTTCCACCAGCTCCATGCCGTCAGGGAACACCTGAAGCCGCAGCTCCAGTCCGTGCTCCCGGCAGTATCGCTCCACAAAGGAGCGCAGGTCCTCCGCGCATTTCGGGTCGTCCTCCGCGATGGCCAGCTTCAGCACCATGTTCGCTCCCCTCCCTCTGTGAAAAGAGCATAGCACAGAGGGAGGGATTTTTCAACAAAAAGGCGGGAGCCGCCCACCATGGCTGGCGGAACGGCTCCCAAGTGAATGAGGAGAACGCAAATCAGGGATTGGCGGCTTTCCACGCCTTCATGGCCTGACGCCGCCGGATGAAGTACCATGCGCACGCGGCCAGCAGGCCCACCACGGCTATGCCCGCGGGGATGTATACCTGATAGGCTACGGGGATGGAGCTCACCTCCTGACCCACGCTATTGGCGGAGGCATACAGGATGTTGTGGGAGGCGGTCCGCAGAGCCTGCCGCCCGGTGGCGGTGCCGGTGGTCTCGCCGGTGGGGCTCTGGATGCCCATGCGAGAGAGGATCAGGTCGTTGCCTGCCCGGATGGCCCGATCAATATTGATATAGGAGAGCTGGAGGATACAGTCGGTGATAACGGTGCCCTCAAATCCCCACTCCTCCCGGAGCACAGTGGTGAGCAGCTCGGGGCTCTCGGCGGCGTTCACCGCGCCCAGGCGGTTGAAGGAGGACATGATGCCTCGGGTGCCGCCCTCTTTGACGGCCACCTCAAAGCCCTTCAAATAGATTTCCCGCATAGCCTGTTCATTGAACCAGGTTAACAGACCGCCCGCGTCCCGGTTGGTCTCCTGGTCGTTGACAGCGAAGTGTTTGCAGTAGGTGGTCACTCCTTGGGACTGGATCCCCTGGGTCTCGGCGGCAGCCATCTTGCCGGAGTGGAGGCCGTCCTCGGAATAATATTCATAGTTGCGGCCAGAGAAGGGGGAGCGATGGATGTTCATGGCCGGAGCGTACAGGGCGGCTACATCCATGGCGATGGCCTCCTTGGCGAAGGTTTCGCCCATACGGACGGCCAGCTCCGTATTCCAGGAACAGGCCAGCACAGATTGGGCGCAGTACTGGTTGCCAGTGGTGTGAGCCATGATGTTGTTGATGCCGTTGGGGCCGTCCACCTCCACGTAGTTCAGCTTGCCGATGGAGGGCACCGCCTGGGTGGTCCAGCCGCCGTTGGACACCAGGTTCACCATCTCGTCCACGGACATCTGCTCCAGCAGCTGATCCCATTGGGGATCGTCATAGGCAAGGCCCTTCATGTCCTCGATGGCCAAACCGTGCTTCGCGGTGACAATATCCGGATCGCCGTCATTGTTGGGAACTGTGGCGTTGTTCAGCACAGCCAGGGCGCTGTCACTGGCTGCGCGGTTTTCGGGAGCTCTCTGAGTGGGGAAGGTGCCTGCCCAGTCGGCGCGGGAGACGTAGCTTTCGCACTCACCGAAGGAGACCTCGTCAAACAGGTTGACGGCGGCAGTGTGGTCGGAGGCTCGGGCCCCGTCGTTGGCGTCGTTATAGATCACGTCGGCAGGGATGTTCACAGAGCGGCTGTCGATGACCTCGTGGGAGTTGCCCATCAGCTTCACCTCATAATCACCTGCCTCCAGGACGTAGGCGCCGCCCTTGGCCTTGACGCCGGAGTAGTCATAGGATGCCATGTCCTCCTTGGCAAAGGACAGGGTGACGGTCTGGCTCATGCCGGGCTCCAGGATATCGGTCTTGGTGAAGTCCGCCAGCACCACATGGCTTTTCTCAATGCCGCCGGGGGTGTAGGGCGGGGTGTAATACACCTGCACCACTGTTTTGCCCGCCGCAGAACCGGCGTTGGTGACATTCACCTCCATGGTGATGTCATCGCCGCTGTCATGAAAGGATGCAATCTCCTGGGTGAATTTGGTATAGCTCAGGCCATAGCCGAAGGGGTATTGTACTGTTTTGCCGTAGTCGATGAAACCATCCGCCGCGGCGGTCTCATAATAGCGGTAGCCCACGTAGATGCCCTCGATGTAATCCACATAGTGGTAGCTGTCGGGCTCGGCGTTGACACCGCCGCCGCTGATTGGGTTGGTATTGGTATACTCCACATTGGTATAGTCATAAGCACCGATGCTGTAATAGCTGGGGGCGGATTCCACCTCATATGCGAAGGTATCTGCAGTGCGTCCGGAGGGGTTCACCGCGCCGGACAGCACCTCCCCCACGGCGTTGGCCCCGGTGGAACCCAGGCAGCCGATCCACAGGGCGGTGTCAATGCCGGCGTCCTCCAGCCAACCCAGTTCCATGGCGTTGGTGGAGTTAACCAGCACGATAACAGTGCCGAAATTTTCCTTCACCATGTCCAGCACTTCGATCTCTACGTCCTGGAGCTCCAGATAGTGCTTGCCTGCGTCGCCGCCCTGGATGTTGAAGCTGATAGCCTGTCCGGAGGAACCGATCTCCGCCTCACCCTGGGAGGGAGTCATGTCCATGGGCAGGTCGCCGCCCTCACCGCCCAAGCGGGAGATGACGAACACTGCCACGTCGGAGTGGGCCTTGGCGTTTTGGATCAGGCTGTCGGAGTATTCACTGAGGGGAGTTTCGTTGATGTCGAAATTGTTTCCAGTGAAGCCCACGCCGGTGCGCTCCACGAAATGGCTGTCGTAGAAGTCCACCAGCTCCTGGTTCACGTCAAAACCCGCATTAGTCAGACCTTGGGCCAAGGTGACGTTATTGGAGCTGTCGCCGGAGCCGGAGCCAGAGCCGCCGTATACGGTGTCCCGGGAACCGTAGCCGAACAGGTTGACGGCAATGCCGCTTTGCAGAGGCAGAGCGCCGTTTTTGTTCTCCAGCAGGACGATTCCCTCAGACTCCACCTCCTGTGTCATGTCGGCGGAGGCCTGACGGGCGGCATCCACATCTTCGCCGGAGGGACCTGCGGCAAAAAAGCTGTTGATCATGTCAAAGTTCTTAGGGATCAGGACAGTAGCCGCGATGCCGATGATGATGGTTACTACCGTGAGTATGCTCATCAGTACCAGGGGCAGCTTTCCCGGACGCTTGGGGGCCGTGTTGGTTCCTTGTTTGCTCATTGTTCTTCCTCCTTCACTTCAGTAAAATTCCATTAGAGAACATTTAACAGACAGCCCCGTGTCCAAAGATACGGGGCGCTTCTTCACTGTCCAGCCCGATATTTTTCTATTACCGCCTTTATCTTCTCTCTGGCCCGAGTGACCGAGTGCATGATTGATTGCGGCCTGCAATGCTCCATTTCTCCAATCTGACGGTAGTTGAAGTCATACTCATGGTAGAGCAGAAAACGCCGCCGCTGGATTTCAGGGAGGGCGGCAATAGCCTTGTTGAGTAGTTCCTGCTGCTCTGCGTCAAAAATCAATTCCTCAACGCTTTTGGGTACTCTGAACGCCCGCTTATAGA
>CATJRT010000209.1 GCA_949742895.1 uncultured Eubacteriales bacterium
ATTGAGATTGAGTGGGAGAACACCCCGATTACCGGACAGATTCAGGTGATGAAGTATGCCGCCGAGTACAACGAAGTCACCGGCACCCCCGCAGGAACCCCGCTCCAGGGCGCGGTCTATGAAATCAGCGATCCCCGCAGCAACAAGGTGGTGGATTACATCACCACTGACGCCAAAGGCATTGCGGCCTCCAAGCCCTTGCCGCTGGGACGGTACAAAATCGTTGAGGTGACGGCTCCGGCCTATTGGCAGCTCAGCAAGACTGTGTTTGATGAAACGCTGGAGTATTCCGGCCAGATCATCAAGGTCAGCGACTATGACAAGCCCGCCGGGCTGGGCGTCACCATCACGAAACGGGGCAACGCTGAGGTCCTGGCGGGAAACCAGATGCGCTATGACTTCACGATTGCCAACACCAGCAACGTGGCGCTGGAGAATTTCTACTGGCATGATCGGATTCCCACCGATGCCACCCGGGGCACGGTGCTGACCACCGGCACCTACAGCGCGCGGTTACACTACCGGGTGCTGTATAAGACCAACTATACCACGGCCTACCAAGTGCTGGCCTCCAACCTGCTCACCACCAGCAGTTACTCGTTCTCTTTGAACGCCATCCCCATGCAGGCGGGCGAGTACGTCACCGACATCTATTTTGACTTCGGAAAGGTGCCCGTGGGCTTCCAGTCCACGGCCAACCCCACGCTGACGGTGCAGGTGCTGGGCACTGTGCCCAACGGCTACCAGATCGTGAACCGGGCCGACGTGGGCGGCAAGTACCAGGGAACCTGGCAGACCGCCCAGGCCACCTGGGTTACCATTGTGCGCAGGCTGACCACTACTCCCACCCTGCCCCAGACGGGCTATTAAACCAACAGCGGGGGCGGCTCCTTTCGGGGCCGCCCCGCCTTACAAGGCTACTTCCATATCTTTGCTGCCTTGGGGTCCGCGGCCAGACATTCCTCGCGCAGCTTTTCCAGCTCTGCGGTGTGGTCTGCGTTGGGATCTTCATAGTCCAGTGTTTTCAACACCGACCATTCAAAGCCGTCCTTGCCGTACTGCGCCCATAATGCCGTCAGGCGTTTGTTGGGGTGGTTTCCACTGGCGAGCTTGGCCCGGTTGCTGTTAAAATCGGCCTTTGTATCCTTTGAGATACCCAGGAAGGATTCCCCGGTTGCCTTGCAGCGGATTGAGATGACCCCCATCTCAGGGCGGCGGAGCCTCCATTCCGCAACCATCGCTTTTCTCTGTGCTTTATCCATTTTCGGTGCCTCCCCCGTTCTGCTGGTGATTGATGAAGTCAAACAGCTTCACCTTAAATTCATCATTCTCATTCAGCGCCCCGAAAATGTGGTTCACCTGCTCCTCCTGCGATTCATTTTGCTTTGCGGGCAGATGAACCGCCATAAGGAAGCTGGTGGTTAGCCCGCCCTCTGGACGAACCCATGCGTTTCCCGCCAGTTCGCTTCTGTCAGCGGGATTTTCCCCATACTCTACGATGATGTCCAAAATCATGGGACTGTCGATTTGCAAGGCCGTGGCGGGCAGGCGGAAGGAAAAGGAGCTGAGCATACAGATCTCCGTGTCCATCCCATTGGGAAACCGGGGCGCTTCCGAATGCTCACTTTCGGTCAGCTCAGCCATGCGCTGCTCAAATTCCTTCTGCTCGTCCTCGTCGGCAGGCCGCACAGCATATTTCCCGCAGTCCGGGCACTGCTCTGTCTCTTCACTCCGGCTGAATATAAAGCCGCAGTTGTCGCAAGTAAAAACCATTTCAATCACCGTCCCTCATTATAGCAGGGGCGGTCTGCTTTTACAAGGAGTTGATTTCCATAGAAGATACATACCCCGAACTGAACCGGGCGGCATTCCTAATCGAGCACGCCAGTGTGCCCCGCTATTACCCGGTCTACTGTGCCGAAACCGCGCAAATACTGGCCGGAATCGCGGCCCGGCTACAGGAACATGGCAGGACTGACGGCCCTGCCCAATCATAAATATGAGGTGAGATCCAATGAATATCGAATACACATTGTCCATCCTGCGTCGGGAGCGCCTGCTGCTGAAGCACACCCCGCACAGCGCACGGTTCCAAGACCTTGTGGCCTATCTGCTTCGCACATTCTCCGCCGCCGCTGTCATCCCGGCCCTGTCTGCGGAAGAGGTTCGGCTTTACTCCGCACTGGCCCCGCTCCATGACGTGGGAAAGCAGGCCATCCCCAGCGACATCCTCAACAAGCCCGACCACCTAACCAAAGAGGAGTTTGAATTGGTGAAATCCCACACCATCCAGGGATGTGCGCTGCTGGAGCGTGTCCCAGGGCTGCGGGGGTGCGAGGCGTTCCCGCTGCTCTGCGATGTGTGCCGCCACCACCATGAGCGGTGGGACGGCAGCGGCTACCCGGACAGGCTTTCCGGGGCGGAGATCGCGCCCTGGGTGCAGGTGGTGGGCATGGCGGACGCCTTTGACGCCCTGGTTCATCCCCGGGTGTATAAGCCGGCGTTCTCCCTCCGGCAGTCCAGGGATATGGTGGTCAACGGGGCCTGCGGGGCCTTTGACCCGGATATGCTGGCCTGTTTCGCCCAGAACATCGGCCCCATCTCCCATGCTGTCTATGCCTGAGAAGGATAAGAACAGTCTGGAGCAGGCGACCGGCGCGGCCCACACGATCCACGGGGCCATCAAGACCGGGAAAGCCATTGCGTCTGTCGCCAAGGGTGCGGCGGTGGGCGGGCCATACGGTGCGGCGGCTGGTCTGGCGCTGGCGGCGGGCCAGCATGGGAAAAAGCTGTTGGCCGCGGCTACGGTCGTGCTCATGCTCCCCGTGCTGTTCGTGTTGATGCTCCCCGGCCTGATTTTTGGCGGACTGACCAGCATTGGAGCCAACGGCCAGCCTGTGCTCAATGACAGCGCCGCCATCGACAGCCACATGGATGAAATTGCGGCGGCGATAGATGTGATTTTGGGAGAAGGGCTTGCCGATGCGGAGGGCCGTATCGCAACAGACTTTGCCGTTACAGACGGGGACAAGTATGAAGTCATCCAGCCCTTCACCGTCTCCAGCAATACCAACTCCTTCATTGCCCAATACTGCGCCGCAAAAGAGCAAAGCTGGGCGGATATCTCGTTGGACGATATGAAAAACATCCTCCGGGCAGGGAAGAGCAGCCTGTATTCCTTCACCAAAACCAGCGAAACGCGGGTGGTGGAGGCAGATGACCCGGAGACAGAGGACGTGGTGGAGACGAAGGAGGAAAAATGGTACGTCTACACCCTCGTTTACAACGGAGAAGCCTATTTTGCCGACCAGGTATTCCATCTGACGGAGGAACAGAAGTCGCTGGCTGATAACTACGCCCACAATCTGAGCCTGTTCCTGGGTGACGGGATGCTCCAATATACGGAGTATGACGGAAACATCATCACCTCCCTGGGTGACGTCCGCTTCACGGACGGGGCTACGGAGGTGGTCTATTTCAACCAGCTTGACCAGCGGTATGCCAACCAGCCCTATGGCACTGATAACATCGGCGGCTATGGCTGCGGCCCCACCTCCATGGCTATCGTGGTGTCCTCGCTGACGGATGACTACGTTGATCCCATTGAGATGGCGGAGTGGGCCTACCAAAACGGCGGCTGGTGCAAGGGACAGGGTTCCTACCACTCCTTCATCCCCAACGCTGCCAAGGCGTGGGGCCTATCGGTGGAAGGCTGCAAAGCCAGCGAACCCCAGCGAATTTTGGACGCCCTCAGCAGCGGCAAGCTGGTGGTGGCGCTCATGTCGCCGGGACATTTCACCACCGGGGGCCATTTTATCGTGCTCCGGGGTGTGAAGGACGGCAAGATCCTGGTGGCCGACCCGGCCAGCACCTCCCGCAGCCAGAAGGAGTGGGACTTGTCCATTATCCTCAATGAAGCCGGACACCGGGCTGGGGCGGGAGGCCCTTTCTGGCTGATAGGTTGACGAAAAGGGCACGGATGAAAACCCATCCGTGCCCACCATTTTTATTGCTCCCAATATTGCGCAACCTTTTCCTCCGCAACATGAGGCAGCAATTCAAACTGCTTCATCAACTCCTGGACAACAACGGCCCTGTCTGTCGTGAATTTCTTCAACGCCAAAACTATAGCCCGGATTCCCTCTTCCCGGCCCTCCTGATGTCCTTCCTGTCGTGCCTCTTTGGCTACGTTATATTCATGAATCTCTGCTACGCGCTCCTGATCGAACAAGGTCACCATAATGTCCCGCACCTCCTTTTGGCGTGATGCCAGGAACGGCATCAAAACACTTTCCTCTACACAGATCCGCAGGGCTTCCTCTACCGCTTTCATGGTATAGCCATACTGCTTACGCTGCTCGTCGGATATCTCGCAGAATCGGATGTATTGATCCACAATGCTCCCGGTTCCGGTTCCCCGCAATACCTTGACCTCGATTTCCGCACTGCCTGGACCATCATACATATCGGACAGATGCAGAACCTCCGGCAGCTGGCGCGGCTCGCCGGAATAGATCATGTAGAGTTCCGGGCGGGGGATGGACACCGGCTTGCTCCCGTACAGATCCAGCTTCTGCTCGTCCACGTATTCTTTGTAGGTGGCGGCCAGATACAAGAGCATCCTCAATACAATGTTAATCGTAAATTTTGTTTGGGCTTCAATCAACAAAATGATTTTGTCCCGAACCTGGAATCCAAGGTCGTTGGTCATGCCGTTGGTGAGGACGTGTTCCAGCGTGACCAGCTTGCAGTCCCCCTCGGTCACGTCGGTGTCCTCCGGGTGGAGGGCCAGATAGAGCCGGCGTGTGTTCTCCGGCTGGCGGAACACGAAGCCAAATACGCTGTCTTTCGCGGTATATTTCATTTCAGCCATGCGTGACCCCTCTTTCGCTCTGCTTACCCTTCTATTATATACGTTTTGGGCACGGTTTACAAGCCTTTCCCTCTATCATACTTAATCCGCTTACAGATTGGAAGTGATGAAACCACGAACGCAAAAACCAGACATTTTTATTTGTTCCTGTCCGCCTGCGGCGGCAACTGGCGGAATTCCATTTTCGTTTCCGAAAAAGATACCCCCGGCTATCTGCTGACGGCAGACCGGGACGGTCGGCCGCTGGTCATGGCCGCAGAGCAGTTCCAGCAACTCACCGGGGAGCAGATCGACCCCGCCGAATGCTGCGGGCAGCTCACTGGGGAAGGCTTCGCAGCCCTGTACGCCCAATATCTGCTCTGGAATCTGCCGTCAGAGCAGGAGAAGCCGTTAGAGTACCTGAGCCAAAACGGGGGCTGACCCACCTTGCCCAACGCTATACTATCTTTCACGCTGCCCGCCTGGGATATTCCCGGGCGGGCTTTTTTGCGTTCACAGAAATTTTACAGAATTTATGGGCACTTTTTGCTCAAAACCACCGCGTAATAAGGGTGTCAGATCAATTCGGCAAACAGTCAGGAGTTGATTCCCATGAAACGAGTAAATCTCAAATGCCCCTACTGCGGCTCCCAGGCCCTGCTCCGCCCCGCCTCCGTGGTGTACGGTGAGCGGGCCGCAGATCCCGCCGCCCCATTCTACGTCTGCGCCCGCTATCCGTCCTGCGATTCCTATGTGGCCGCCCACCGGGGAAGCCGCCTGCCCATGGGCACCCTGGCGGACAAGTCCCTGCGCCGCAAACGCATCCAGGCCCACGCCGCTTTTGACCGGCTGTGGGCGGACGGCCTTATGACCAAGCGGCAGGCGTACCACTGGCTCCAGGCCAAGCTGGATCTGCCGGAGCAGGAGACCCACATCGGAAAGTTTTCTGACTTCCGCTGTGAGCAGGTCATCCAGCTCTGTGACAGCCTGTTCCCACCACTCCCCAAAGCGGGATAGAGCACCACACATCACTCTATATGAAAGAAGGGATACTATGAAATGCGAGTTCAAACTCACACCCGAACAGCAGGCCCTTGCGGCGGATAACCTCGACCTCATCAGCAAGGCGATCACGCTGTTTATTCATCCCAACGAGGAAGTGGCCGACCTGAGCTATGCCGATCTATACCAGGAGGGGGCAATAGCGCTGTGCAAGGCAGCAGCCACCTACGACGGCAAATCCGCCCAGTTCGGCACCTACGCCACCACCGTCATTCGGAACCACCTGTATAACTGCTGTAATGCGGCAAACCCCCGCCAGCGGAAGCTGCCGTCTGTTTCCCTGGACATTGACCGCTCCGAGGATGAACAACCGCCCCCTTGCCCGGAACCCTCCGTGCCGGACGGAATTGACGAACTGCTGGGCCGGATGGATGCCAACAGCCTGCTTGCGGACTGCAAGCGCCGGTACAGCGGCGTGGCCCTGCTGGGGGTGGAGGCGCTGGAGCTGAAAATCAGGGGCTTCAGCGGGACGGACATCGCCCAGCTCTACCAGACCACGCCCAATAACGTGGGAGCGTGGATCTCCCGGGCGGTAAAAAAAATCCGAACGGATTTGAGGGTCGATGTTGAAAAACACCCACCCCGCTTGTAAAAGAACATAGACAGCACAATAAATCAGTTGGAGGCGATCTCATGAACGTGAAGAAAAACAGCACCTACTACGCGGCAGTGGGCCACTTCCGCCGTAAGACAGACAGCCAGGGCCGGAATTATCCCGTGATCCTGGTAAACCAGGAGGAGCATATCGTGGACATTCAGGAGATGGCGGTGTGGGCCACCCTCAACTGGCAGTTCCTGCGGTTTGAGCAGATCGAGGCAAAATATGAGCAGATGGCCCCTGACCTGCCCCCGGCCCGCCGGACGCTGGAGGTCTGCCTCAACCGCCTGGAAACACGGGGCCTGATCGCCCGGGGCGGCGGCGACACCGATTTCGAGGCGCTGTATGATCTGCTGGGCGGGCTGTGCGTTGTCCCTGTCTCGGAGAGCCTGCCCCTGCGGCTGCTCACCTTTGGGAAGCTGCTGTTGGATGGGGTGCCCTTCGCCAAAGCGAAACAGCTTTTTCAGAAGGACAGGCCCAATGAGCGGGAGGCCCAGGTGATGGCGCTTTCCCGTCAGGCCCTGCTGTCCACTGCCGAACTCATTAAATGTGCCGAGGTGGGGGTCCGCGATATTTCCACTGAGGAAAAGCTGATGGACGCACTCATCGACAACGACTACACCACCAGCGACAGCCTTCCCTTTGAGATGCTTCAGGCGGAGCAGAGGGCACCCATCACCGCCGCCGTGGCCAACCTGTACCTGCGCAGGCAGATCATCTTTGAGCGGGCGTGACAAACAGGGGCGCTGACAGCTCAGCTTGCTGCCAGCGCCCCATATTTCAGAATGAAATGCTCCCGGTGAATTTTTCGTTGATCACGTAGTAGGCCATGCGCTCCTCCGGCTTTACATACAGCTTCAGACCGGTGATCCGTGTGCGCTTCTTTGCACTGTGGAAATCGGCCTTTGCCGCCTCCACCAGCGTGGACATATTCACGTCGTTTCCCTGAAACTGGACAATGATCTCCGGCTGGAGGTTATCCGCCTTTGCCTTTTCCTCGGCGCGAACTTTGGCTGCGGCTTCCCGCTCCCCCGCCGACATGGGTTTTCTGCCTGGCTTTTTCTTTTCGGTTTGAGCAAAAGCTTTCTTCTCACTATCCATAGTTATGACCGCCTTTTATAAGATTTGCTGCGTTATGTTGAAATTATATATGACCCAAGCAGGAAAATCAATGCTCACAGGCACATATATTGCACTTTTATGCCTCATTCAAAAAATTTTTTAGAGTATGTAGAAAAACAGGCCCCCGGTTCCTATTTATTATATGGAAGCCCAAATTACCACACCAAGGAGGAACCGCCATGAAAAAGCAATTCAGCCAACTCAAACTCCCCGCCCCTGAAGACCATGATCCCCACCCCCGCCTGCTGCTGGACGGTGAGGGCATCCACGCCGGATACAGCTTTGAAGCCTTGTTCCCCAACGGCTGGCACCAAATCACGCTGGAAGTGGCCTGGAATATCACTGGCCCGGAATGCTGGTACATCTCCACCCCCGGCTATGACGGCATCAGCCCAATCGGCCTGTTTGTGCGGTACTAAACAGCCAACGGACTACAAGCCACAATATTTTGTGCCATTCATTCTATTAAAATCTATATATTGTATTTTTGCTGTTGACATCCACCGCATCTTGTGGTACGATACCCTTGTAATTGATCTATGTGCGTTTCCTCCCCGATCAGGAGGGCAGGCTGGCTCCGCCGGTCTGAGAGCGAAGGGTTTCGCATTGCACACGTTTACGGATGTGCCAGCCCTGTCTGCATGGCGGGGTTAGACCACGATGGCGCACCCGGAGATTGTACGCAAGTGCCAGTGGAGAAAGGCTGGCCCCTGCCTGTCAGGGGATTGGTCTGCCCACCGGCACTTTTTATATATATCATTTTGGCCCGAACGGGCGGAAAGGAGAGGTATGTCCCAACTGTACTGCACAGGCCGGGTCATGTCCGAGCTGGAGCTGAAAACCAGCGTCAAAAAAGTTCCCTATGTCTGCTTCCCCATCGCCGAGAGCGTGGGATACGGCAGCAGCGCCCACACACAATACATCACAGCATGGGCTTGGGGAGACATGGCGCGTCAGCTTATTGACAGCGGCGTAGGCAAAGGCACAGTGTTGTGGGTGTCCGGCTCCCTGGAGCTGGAGGAGTACGTCAAGAAAGACGGTGTTACCCATGACAAGCGGCTGAAGCTCAAGCTGAAGGACTGGGGATTCCCCCCTTCCGACGGCAGGCCGCGGCATGATCGGCCAGAGAACGTCCCGCCCCCAGAGATCATTGACGGGGAGCGGGAAGACCTGCCGGAGTAGACCTCCGGCCCAAGTAACAGAGGCGCTATGCCTCGTCGGAGCGGACAGCATCATGCTGTTCCGTTTCCTCTCAATCAGACGAACCTATCCGGGTTCCGTTGAGGGCAGACGAAAGTCTGGGCGGGTGTGTAGCGCCTCTTTTTTGTTTTTCCAGAAAAACTTGAAAGGCGGCAAATGAAATGAAACAGAAGATCACCCTTGGCGGCAGTATTTCCGTCCTGATCGGCGTGGTTATCGCCATCCTGGCGTTGCTGCGCGGCCCCATCCAGACCGTCCTGCTGCTGGCCGCGTTCGCCCTCTGGGGCCTGTGGCTGATGCTGGCCCTCCTGCGCCCGGCGTGGCGCACCAACCGGGCCTACCGCGCCCAGGAGGAGCGGGCGGCAAAGCAGCGGGAAGCTCTTTCCGGCGTGAACCTGGCCAGGCTCCTGCTGTGCCATGTGAACTACCGCGTGTCGGACTACCTGAAAAGCGCCTACCCCAACGCAAGCTGGGAGTGGACCATGGACAACCCCACCCTGTTTATCGCCAGGGGCGGCACAGGGCGTATCCGCGTCTACGGCGTGCCGGACTACGAGTATGCCGATGTGACGCTGGATCAGAAAGGCAGTCTCAGCTGCTCCCTGGTGCAGATTGTGCCCGTGCAGGGTGGCGCGCCCAACCAGCCGCCCCAGAATCCCCAGGTGTGGTACGAGCTGGAGGGCCGGGACGTGCTGGACGGGCTCATTGCCGACCTGCGCTCCCGGGGCCACAGCGGCCTGACCGTGAACGGGGACGGCAGCATCACCTTCCAACCGGTGGGCGGCGCTGACGTAACCACAAAGCACTGCTTCCGCAGCCTGCCCGACAAGGCGCACTGGCCCCAGCTGGCCGATGTTTTGAGGCTGGATGGGCTGTCCGCCGATGTGCTGGCGGACGGGATCGCCGTTTCCTGGTAAGGGGGGCGGGACAATGAAAAGCGGACTGACCATCACCCAGATGGCACAAGAGATCGAACGCCAGAACGCCGCCAAGGCGGACTATCTGGTGAACACGCAGCGCATGGAGATGGAGTCGCTGGGCGGCCTGCCCATGCTCCGGGTGCTGGACGAACAGGGCGTAGACAAGCTGGAGCCGCTGGAAATCCAGCAGACGGCCCACCGTCAGCTGGGCACCCACCTGAACATCCCGTGGAAATACTACGACAGGATGCTCCAGACGGAACCTGGCCTGCTGGCCCACAACGTGAACCACTGGCTTCGGCGGGGCGACCCCACCCAGCGGATGCTGCGCACCATCGACGGCAAAGCCCGGGCGTTCCTCAGCGAACGCTACCGCCGCATTGACAACTTCGACCTGACCGCAGCCACCCTCCCCGTCATTGCGGAGATGCAGGGGGCCCGGTTCGAGAGCTGCCAGTTGACGGAGGATTTTTTGTACCTCAAAGTCGTGAACCCCAAGCTCACCGCCGAGGTGCGGGTGGGGGATGTGGTGCAGGCCGGCGTGGTCATCACCAACAGCGAGACCGGGCAGGGTGCTGTAAACATCCAGCCCCTGGTCTACCGCCTGGTTTGCTCCAACGGCATGACGGTCAACGAGGCCAGAATGCGCCGCAACCACGTGGGCCGGGTGAGCAGCGCGGACGAAAACCTGCTGCTCTACTCCGATGAGACGCTGAAAGCGGACGACAAGGCGTTCATGATGAAGGTGCAGGACACCCTGCGGGCCACGGTGGATGAGGTCAAGTTTGCCCGGGTGGTGAGCCTGATGAAGGAGAGTACCGAGGCCAAGCTGAACACCGCCAGCATCCCCAGCGTGGTCAAGCTGGCCAGCTCCAGCTTCGGCATCACCGAAACGGAGAGCGAGGGTGTGTTCCAGCACCTCATTGAGGACGGGGACTACACCCTCTATGGTCTGGCCAACGCCGTTACCCGGTTCAGCCAGGATGTGGAGGACTACGACCGGGCTTCCAAGCTGGAATCCATCGGCTACGATGTGCTGACCATGACCCCGGCTATGTTCAAGCAGATCAACCAGGTCACCAGCATGGCCGCCTGACAGCGGCCGCTGAGTAATTTCAATTAAGCCGTTTTGCTCGCCGCCGCTTACGGCGGCAACTGCAAAACATGGAAAAAATGACAGGAGGAAATGATTATGAGTAACCAGCAGAACACTACTACCCTGGCCCAGTACGAGCCCTTTGTGCTTCCGGCCCCCATGGACACCAGCTTCGACCCCGGCGACATGGCCGAGGATCTGGAGGGCCTGGAGCTGAGCTTCCCCCGGGTGAAGATCCCCGGCGGCGGTGTGCCCCAGTTCAAAATGCCCGGCGAGGACCCGGATCATCCGAACTACGTGGGCGAGATTGAGGGCGTCATCCTCTACAACCACTCCGCCAACGCCTATTGGCCGGAGGGCAGCGAGTACGACGACAACACCCCGCCCCAGTGCCAGTCCATGGACGCCAAGCAGGGCTACGGCGACCCCGGCCTGCTGTGCGCCGCCTGCGGCTACAACGAGTTCGGCTCCAGCAGCAAGGGGAAGGGCAAGCTCTGCAAGAACATGAGGATGCTCTACATCCTGCGCAGCGGAGACTTCCTGCCCCTCCAGCTGGCCCTGCCGCCTACGAGCATCCGGCCCTACAAGAACTTTGTGAGCGGCAACTTTGCCCTGCGCCGCCGTCCCATTTACGGCAGCTTGGTGAAGATCACCCTCAAGCCGGCAAGCAGTAACGGCTTCGATTACAGTGTGGCCGTGTTCCAGAAGGTTCGGGACTTTGAGGGCGAGGAGCTGGCGGCGGTCCAGGCGTATGCCGAGGGCTTCCGGGAGATGGTCAAGTCCATGCTGGAGCAGTGGGCCCAGGAGCAGCAGTCTGCGGGCGCCGTTGTCCAGCCTGCCGCCGAGCCCATTGAGCTGCCGGACAACGACGGCCACTTCTCCGTGGGCGTTTTGGACGGCGAACGGGAACCCCTGCCCGCCTGAATCCGATTTGTGGAGGCCACGGGCAGGCTGTACCCCTCTTATACGAGGGTACGGCCTGTCCCGCTGGGCCCCCTGACGGCGGAACAGCAGCAGTTCGCCGCCCAGAACCACAACCTGATCTATGCCTTTCTGCATGAAAAAGGCTATGATGCCGGGGACTATTACGACGCGGCGGCCCTGGGGCTTCTCCAGGCGGCCCAGCGATACCTGACCCAGCCCCGGCTGAGGCAGTACGCCTTTGCCACCATCGCGTGGCAGGCCATGGGACGGGAGATTGCCCAGAGCTTTCGTGCTGAGGCGCGGCAAAAGGACGCGGAGCGCAGGTATCTGGAAACCGTCCGGATCAGACCGCCCAATTTGGACAGCGATTTGGAGGCCCAGCTGATCCTGCATGATCTGCTCACTGGGGCCAGTGAGGAACAGCGCCGGTTGGCGCTGCTGCGTCTGCGGGGCTGCTCCGTCCTGGAGGCGGCGCAGGCCCAGGGCATGGGCGTCAAGCGGGCGCGCAGGCTGCTGAAGGAGCTTCACAGCGGCTGTCTGGCATTACATTCTGAAACAGAAAGAGGGCTCAAATTCCATGACTACTGAAGAAAAAACCCTGAAGACGCTGCACGGCGTACTGATGCGACCGTTGACCGTCGGCGCGAAAGCCATCATTGTTCATGAGGGGCGGATCACGCTCACCTCCCGGGTGGTGTCCATCCACAGCCGGACGGTGGGCGAGGTGTGTTTCGAGACGCTGAACAGCGAGTACCACCTGCTGACCGGCCCCTTTTGCCAGCCGGCTGTGAGCCAGTCTTTTATGGCCATGGCCGCCTGATCGGGTAATACAAGGCGCTTCAAAGGTTTTCACAGCCTTTGGAGCGCCTATTTTATAACAGAGAGGAGCTTTACCATGATTGATTATAAAGCGGTGCCCAGCGGACTGGATATTAGCCGCCGCGTCGTGGACTGCTTGGAAGCCGACGCCCCTGCGGCCTATCAGAACAGTGAGCGGGCGCGGGCCATCCAAACCATCAACGATGTTTTACAGGGCCGAACCGCTCGGACTGTGGACGAATTGCTGGCGGAGCTGGACAAATGCACTGGAAAACGGGCTGACAATCTGCGGTCGGACATCCGGGATTTCCAGCGGCAAAAGGAATTGCTGACCCAGACCTATAACACACGCTGGAACGGCAAACCATATTTCTTTGAACAGCGTAAGGGTATGGAGTGCCGCACGCTGAAGGTCGTTGACCAGAAGCTGTATGACCGGGTCGCACAGGAGGGGTTCCCGCCTGAGTTTTTCCGGGAGGCGTACTTTGACGGGGTGACCTTCTACTGTCTGCCGGACGCTGTGGATTTCTACGGGTCGGAGCTACACAGTTGTAAGTTCGCCGTATGCCGTGTCAAGGGCATCTCTTTCTGCTATACCCATATTTTTGATACGGAGTTTTACTCATGCGTCCTGAACGCTGTGGATTTCTATGAAGCTGTGGTGGCCAATACCCACTTCCGTAACTGTGAGCTGTCCCGTGTGGGGTATCAAGTGGCAGCCATGCGCCACTGTAACACCATCGACTGCACCATGGATGACGTTGACTACGCCGGGACCACACTGGACGGCTGCTCCTTTGGCCGGGTGACGGCCCGGAACATCCAACTGGACTATGCCATCATCACCCAAAGCGGCGCCACCGAGGAGGAGTGCCGCCAGAACAAGGACGCCATCTATCGGGCGCTGGGCGTAACGGAGGCGGCCGCATGAACCGCGCTGTCCCGGTGCGGCCCGAGGATAAAGTGCACTTCCACTGCCGGCGGTGCGCCAACTGCTGCCGGAACCTGGAGGATCAGTTGATGCTGGAACCGCTGGACGCCTACCGTCTGGCCAGCTTCCTCCACGAACGGGGTGAAGCGTCCACCATTGACGATGTGTATGAGCGGTACACCCACACAGATCTGCTGGAGGGCGGTCTGCCCATCTACCTGATGAACACTGTGGGGCCGGACAACTCCTGCGTCTTTTTACAGGATGGCCGCTGTTCCGCCTATGATGGCCGTCCCAATGTATGCCGGATATACCCGTTCAGCGTGCGGCCAGGGCAGAGGGGGCAAACCTTTGAATTTTACCGTTGTGTGGATCAGCACGCGGCCCATTTTTCTGGCAGCCAGGTGCAGGTGAAGGACTGGCTGTGCGAGAATTTTACCAGGGAAAGCCGGGAGTTTTGGACTGCCGAGGGCAATTTTCTGCCCATCCTGGGCAGTCTGCTCCGCGGGCTGGGCAATGATGGGGTTAAGGCCAACTTGTTTTATATCCTCCACTACCGCTATTACAGCTACGACCTGGATCGGCCATTTATGCCGCAGTACACCAGCAATATGGCGGCGTTGAAGTATATTCTCCAAAAAGAACTGGGGGAGGTGTGAAGGATGTACGCGTTGGAGCGGCGGGTGCTTTTGAAAACGGGGCACTGTCCGCGGCATTGCTGGCAGCGGTATGCCATGTCAGCCAACGGCCTGCTCCTGCACCGGGTGCGGATGGGCCAGCCAAATCCAGAGGAGTACAGGATCGTGACCATGGCGTTTTCTCTTGAGAATGAACGCCGTGGTCTCGCACGGTCTGCTTGACCGAATGACCGCCCCCGCACATAGCGGGGCAGATACCAAAGGACTGTCAGACTGCATAACAGCGGTTTGGCAGTCCTTTTTGTTTGGAGGGAGTGGTAATAACCATGATTGGAATCGAAATGAAAGCCTTTGAGTCCCAGATCAATCTGAAACTGCTTGACGTCATTATCAGCTTTGTTGTCCGGGCGGCAAACCCTGACCAACCGAGAATAACGCTGCTGCGGCAGCGCTGTATGTTCCCTCTCCGGGCGGGAAGCGCCAACCTGTTTCAGGGACAGTACGGCTTCCTGTACTTGGGCGAGCTGCTGGAACGCTATGAGGAGCGGTTCGGGATGTCCGGGCCGGACCGGCGCGCCATCGCCCTGGCCCTGGGCTATACCCGGGACATCACCACAAGCGGTCCACAGCGGCGGCGTCCACCATCAGCCGGGGCAGACCGAAGATATCCCACGGGGGATCGTCCATGTGAATCGCCATCTTGATATCGCACTCCCGGCAGGTAGGCATGATGGCCTCCAGGAAATATTTCAGGTTGTCCCACAGCATTTCCTTGGTGACGGGCCTGTACTTCTCGAACAGCTCATCCAGCTTGGCCATCCGTTCCGGCTCCCAGCCGGGGAAGGTCATGTGGTACTTTTCCGTGAAGGACATGACGTAGTCCGCCATCTCCTTGGGGTCGTCGTGGATTTTGCTCGCCTCATAGTACAGCGCCGTGGAGCCGTCCCCCACCGGGTGGAACAAATCCGTCCGCGTCCAGTCGAACACCGGCATGAAGTTGTAGCAGATCACCTTCACCCCAAAGGGGGCCAAGTTTTTAATGGTCTGCTTATAGTTCTCGATGAGCTGATCCCGGCTGGGCAGGCCGATCTTGATGTCGTCGTGGACATTGACGGATTCCACCACGTCCATGTTAAAGCCGTACTCATCCAGCTGCTTCTTTACCACGGCGATCTCCCCGGGCTGCCACACCTCACCGGGCATTTTGCTGTGCAGCGCCCACACAATACCCTCCACCCCGGGGATCTGCTTGATGTCGCTGAGCTTGATGTGGTCGTTGCCCTTCCCATACCAGCGCCACGTCATTTTCATGATAAATTATCCTCCAGTCCAACAGTCCAAATATGTATACTACAGCTGCAATCCGCTCCCCGGCCTGAACTGCTCCGGCAAGGCCCCAGCAGGGCCGGAGTGGCTAAACTCATCGTTTACTCGTGGTTGTTATTTTTGGCAATCACAGGTATAAAAGCTTTCCCAGTATGCCTCCCATCCGTAACAGATAAGATAAACTCCTTTCCTTTGCCCACCTTTACCACTGCCAGCGCCTCGCCATAGTAAGTGTCGGTGCGGCTGGTCACAAAACCAATTTCGTTGAAAGGACAGGCACTGCCCAGGCCCAGCAGTCTGCCGCCGGTGACCTCAACGCTGAGGATGCCCCGCTCCAACGGCTTGATCGTGCCGTTTTCGTCTGTGTATTGCAAGCGGATGTGGCACAGTTGGCCTGGAGCCACAGTATCTTCCTCCGATACAGCCCTCAACTGGGTCTCCGGAGAAGCAGTACGGAGAGTACAGCGGCCAATTTCCGTTCCCCTGTTGTCATAGCTCACCGCAGTCACTGTACCATCTTCGTAGGCACAGCGGAATTTGGCGATGCAATCCCTTTTCAGATCTTTTTTGCCCACGCTTTTGCCGTTCACCAGCAGCTCCACGCTGTGGGCGCGGGCATACACCTCCACGTTGGCGGTTTTTCCCCCGCAGCCCCGCCAGCTCCAAGAGGGTATGGCGTTGGACATCTTCCACGCTGAAGGGGAGTGCTTGTCCCCGGTGTGGTTCACGGGGCAGACCACGATGTACGGGCCCTTTTCCTGCTCCAGGGCCACCCGGGTGTAATACATCTCGCCCAGAGGGCGGCCTGTCAGGTCGATGCGGCCCGATCCGGCACTCACCCAGCCCAGCCCGCCGTCAAACCGGGGGGCGTAGTCGGCATACTCCCAGCTGCCCACCCCCACCTCGCCCAAGTAGTCCATGCCAGCCCAGACGAAGTCGCCGATTAGTCTTGGCTCGGTTTTAGCAAGCTCTCGAAATTTGTAAGCATCATTGCAGAAGGTTTCGCTGCCCAAGATCAGGCGGTTGGGGTACTTTTTCAAATCGTGCTTGTAGCGGTAGATGCCATAGTTATAGCCCGCAATGTCCATATTTGCGAAAGCTTTGTTGGTGGCGGCATCACACATGGGAAGGGTGGCCATGCGCTTCATGAACTCGTCCCCCAGCAGCCCCGCCATGTCATTGAAGAACTTACTGCCCACTGAGGATTCCTTGACCTGCTTTCCGCTGGCCCGCGCCTGCTCCGCCCGCTCGGCTTCCTTCTTCGCTTTCTCGTCGCTGTACTGGCCAACGCCGATGGAGGTCAGGAAGTTAAAGAAAATATTTACCCCGCAGGTGACGGGACGGGTATCGTCCAGGCTGTGGAGATAATCGGTCATCTCCCCGGCCAGGGTGATGCCTTTCTCTTGGGCAGTCTCTCCCACCTCATTGCCGCTGGAGTACATCACCACGCAGGGGTGATTGTAGTCCTTGTCCACCATGTCCTTCATATCCTGCTTCCACCACTGGGGAAAATACTCCACATAGTCGTGGATGGTCTTGTGGATGTACCAGTGGTCGATGTATTCGTCCATCACCAGCACGCCCAGATGGTCGCAGGCATCCAGCAGAAACTTGGAGCAGGGGTTGTGGGCGGAGCGGACGGCATTGTACCCGTTTTCTTTCAGAATGCGGATTTTCCGCCACTCCGCGTCCTCGTAACAGCAGGCCCCCAGCACACCGTTGTCATGGTGGATGCAGGCCCCCTGGATGATGGTGCGTTCCCCGTTGAGCAGGAAGCCACGGGGCCCCCACTCCAAGGTTCGCAGACCAAAGGCCGTTTCCTCGCTGTCCTCACCGAAAATTGCCCGGCAGGTGTAGAGGTTGGGGGCATCCGGGCTCCACAGCCTGCCGTCGGGGATTTCCAATTGGAGGACGGCCTTTCCGTTTGAATCGGCCCGCCCGGACACGACGGCCTGTCCTTCCTGACAGATCTGGACAAAGACCTCCCCACTACCTTGGGTGAGAACGGTAACCTCCACCACAGCGGGGTTAATGCTGACCGTCCGCACCCGCAGTCCGTTGAGCTTGATATGCTGTTCGGGGGCCGTCCAGAGCCTTACGGGCCGGTAGATGCCCGCCCCGGAGTACCACCGGGAATTGGGCTGGTCGGCGTTGCGGGCGATGACCTCCAGGGTGTTCTCCTCATGGGCATGGAGTTTTCCCGTCAGCTCCACATAGAAATTGGTGTACCCATAGGGCCGGAAGGCCAGCTTTTCCCCGTTGAGCCGCACCTCGGCGTTGTGGTACACGCCCTCGAACTCCAAAACGGCGGTCTGTCCCGCCAGCGCCCCGTCCGGGGTAAAGGTCTTGGTGTAGAGGTAGTCGTGTCCCTCGTACCAGCCGGTGTTGACGCCGCCGGCGGACAGTGCGCTGCGCGGCTCATAGAGCATGGCGTCATGGGGCAGCGTAACGGGCGCACCGGGCCCATCCTCCTCCAGCCGCTTCCAGCACCAGTTATCGTTAAATTGTATTGCTTTCATTCTGCATCTCCTTTTAGCGAAAAGAAATGAAAATCAGTGTGGCCCGTCCCTTGAAACTTGAAATAAAGAGGCCACACGCCGTTGGGCAGCAGACAAGGTGCACTAAATTCTGCGTATTCCCCCTTCAAGTTTACGGGAATGGACGCATTCATAGTTTGGAAATTCGGTGTTATAGAGAGGATAAATCGCCCATTTGCTACACCGCCCAATTCTATGGAAATGGTTTGGATGCCTTTACAGTCAAAATACTTAAACCCGGCCACCGAGCCGTTCCGCATATTGGCGATATACTGGTCGGGGGAATCCTCCCTGTCCTTGCCACTCTGGGTGAAATAGGGGTGGGCGGCCAGCCGCTTTCTGGGGTTGGGGCCGTCGTAGCGGCCCACACCGTCCTTACTCCACAGGTTGCAGGCGATTCGGGCCTCGTATCGCCCTTCCCCCCTCAACGGCCCGCCGTTCAGCCCGCAGGAGGTGACCTCCGCCTGCCGGAAGCCTCCGTCAGGGGTGCGCTCCAGTCGCTCGGCGCAGGCTTGCCGGGAATAGGAATGCCGGTTTGTCTGCCGGTGGTAGAAGATGTACCACTGCTCCCCCACTTTCAGAAGCCCGCCGTGGGTGTTGCCCAGGTAGTTGACGGCTTTGCCCTCGTCCTCATTGCCGTTCAGGAACAGATCGCCTTGGCTGACCAACGTGCCGCCGAAGGCGAACCCGCCGTTTGGCCGGTCGCTGGTGGCATAGCACAATTCATGGTTGTGCCGAGAGGAATAGACGAAGATGTACTGATCCCCGTCCTTGCGGATGGAGCTGGCCTCGAAAAACTCGTGGTTGGGAAAGGAACCGGGGCCTTTCTTTGGGAAGATCACTTTTGGCTCCCCCTTGATGGTCACCATGTCCCGCTCAAGCTCCACCACCGCTCCACCGTCAGTTCTCAGCTTCTTGAAGCCGGTGGCGATGGCGGGGGCGGGGGTGTAAAAGCCGGAATACAGCCAGACCCGTCCGTCATCATCTGCCAGCACACCGGGGTCGAAGGGAAACTGATCCCCATTTCGGCGGCCCCAGACCGTGCCGTCCGGGTAGTGGACGTGGCCCAGAAACTGGTATTCCCCCGCCGGGGTGTCGCACACCGCCACCCCCATCACGCCCATGAAGTCGAAAGCGTAGTAGAGGTAGTACCGCCCGTCCGGGCCTTGGCACACATCGGGGGCAAACAGCAGCCGCAGGCCCAGCCTGTTTTTGGGATCTTGTTTTTTTCGGAAGATGACCCCCTCATACCGCCAGTCTGACAGGTCATCCAGCGGGGCGGACCAGCAGACATAGTCATTGACGCAGAAGATAGGGGCGTTGAACCTGTCGTGGGAGCCATAGACATACACCCGCCCCTCAAATACGTGGGGCTCACCGTCCGGGGTGTATTCCCAACTTGGGAGGTATGGATTGAACGCTTGTTTTTTCATTTACGTTGACTCATTCCGTTGGGCAATCGCCTGCTGCTCCGCAGGAAGATCTTTCTCCACTGTCCAGAACAGCATCAGCACAGCGCACACCGCATAGGCGACGGTTTCGATCCAGATGTAGCTGACAGTGATGGCCCCTTGGGCTGCGGCGGTCTGTCCCAGAGTGCCCAGCGCCACATCGGCCCCCTGGTCATAGCCGCTGATGCTCAGGATGGCACTGAAAATGGCGTTGCAGATCGGCGTTGCTGCCACCATGATAGAGCTGTAAATAGACATGGTCAGCCCATCGGTGCGGATGCCGCTGGTAAATTCGATGTGGTCGATCACATCCGCCAGCATAGCCAGAATGAGGTAGCACGCCGGGGCGGAACCCAAGCACTTGACGGCCACACCTACCGCCACGGGAATAATCTGTCCGTTGCCAAGTCCGGCAATCACGCCGCCGGCTACACCCGCCACCATGCCCACAATGGTGACGGTGCGCTTGCCGAATTTATTAGCCAGGGGCACTACAACAGCTGCCGCTACAGCCATCGGTATGGCGCCCAGCCCCGCCAGCAGGGATTGGGATGCGCCCCAAGCATCGGCGGATCCGAAGAAAGTGTTATCCAGTACCCATTTGCAGAAGAAGGCCATGGAGCCGTTTTTCATGGCCCCGCTCCACTGGAACACCATGTAGAAAATAATAGCGATCCACCACCATCTTTCGCTGGTCACGGCTTTGAGCTGTGCGCTCAAGGAGACGGATTTGGGTGCCTCGCCAGCTACCTGGCCCATGGTTTCCTCGGTGACCCGCTCCCGGGTAAATTTGAACTGGAGATAGATGGTCAGAACGGTAAAAACGGCCACTGCCAGCATGGCGGCCAGCCACAGCCCCTGGTTTTCCCTCAGTGCGAAGGACACCAGCATAGGGAACACCATGGAGCCAACCCCCATGACGCCCAGCCCCGCCACATTGGTGAAGGAGGCCAAGGTGGCCCGCTGCTTGCTGTCGCGGGTAGACACAGGGATAAGTGTGGAGTTTGCGGTGTTGTAAATGGGGTAGGCTACAGCATAGTAGAGGTTATAGGCTACGGCGACCCACACCATTTTTGCCACGGGGTTTTGGAACGGCACGATGAACATGAGCACACTGGCTATGCTCAGTGTCAGTGCGGACAGCAGAATCCATGGACGCGCCTTACCTGCCAGAGCGCAAGTACGCTCAATGAGCTGACCCACAATTAGGTTTGCCGCCACAATGAGGATGGTGGAAAACAACTGGAGGGCGGTGAGGAAGTTCAGATCCAGCTTGAGCACGTCGGTGAAGTAGTTTTGCAGGATGCTGGTGAAAATGCCCGAGGACAGTAGCGCCCCAAAAGGGCCTATGAAATAGCCGAACAGCATTTCAGGCGGTTTCACATCCGGTGACTTCACCAGAGAGTTGGTCAACGGTGTGCTCCAAAATGTGGGTTGATTTTTCTTCATGTTATCCTTCCTCACATGATTTACGGTCAGGTTCGTAGGGTTTCCTTGCTTGTATGACTAATTCCGTATAGATTATACCATGTCATCGGTAATTGATGCCATGGCCTGCTCCAAACTCATACCACCCGCCACAGCTTCCTTCCGGGCCGCATTCACCGCCTGGATAGTCTTCATCTTCTCCCCCGTCAGGCTGTAGCCCTTCATGGCGATCAGCGTCGCCGCCCAGGCCAGCATGGGGATAATACAGAACATCACAATCACCGCCACTTTGATTCCTGCGGAGTAGGGCGTGCTGTCGGTGGGCAGGTCGCTGAGGCCTGCGCAGGCCAGGAAGATGAAGGCCACCAGGGTCTGGGCCAGAGAGGACACCAGCTTGTCAACCAGAGAGAACAGGGTGCCCATAATGCCGGGGATATACTTGCCGGAGCGGTAGGTCTCATAGTCGGAGCAGTCCGCCACCATGGGGATGGGCATATCGGCGGTGGCGTAGTAGGCGCCGTAGCCGATACCGAAGCACACGATGAACAGGATGGTGTACAGGTTGACAGCCCCGCCGCCCTGGAAGGGGAAGGACAGCATCCGGGCCGCGTTGCCGTGATCGCTGAACAGCAGCAGAACCAGCACGCCCACATAGCACACCAGGGCCACGGAGACGTAACGGATCAGGGAGGCCCGCTGGCCCAGCTTCTGGGAGGTGCGCATGGACAGCAGGAAGAAGGGGACGGCGCAGACGTAGCCCAGCACCATCATGGGCAGATACAGGGAGTTGTAATTGCCCATCAGGATGCCGTACAGGGCCAGCAGGACGGTGGTGTTGGTGGCGATGGCCAGGGCCAGCTTGCACCCCGCGCCCGCCACCATGAGCCGCTGCATGGGCTTGTTGTCCCGGATGATCTCCACATACTCGGACATCTTCACCTTTTCCTGCTTGTCCCCGCCGATGCCGTAATATTTGGGATTGTCCTTCTCGGCGATGCCGATGATGGCCAGAATGGTGAGGAACACGGAGATGGCGATGCCGATGGGGGTGATGATGCGGAACACCGTGGGGTCGGAGTAGCCGGAGACGATCACATTGCCCGCGGCGTCCTTCACGTCGTACATACCCTTGACCAGCGGGATCATGAACTGCATGACGCCCATGCCCAGCAGGGAACCCACGGTGTTGAAGATGGTGAACATGGGCCGCTGGTTGGGGTCGTTGGTGAGCACGGTCTGGCCGGCCCGGGTGCAGGAGGTCTGGAAGGTGTAGCCGATGACCCAGACGAAATACACCACCACGAAGGCCGCGTAGCGCGCCCACATCATGGTCTCGGGGATGAGCGGGGTGAGTATGTACAGGCACACCACGCTCACCGCCATGACGGCGCTGCCCAGGATCATAAAGGGGCGGAACTTGCCGATCTTGGTGCTGGTGCGGTCCATCATGGCCCCGATGATGGGGTCGGTGACGGCGTCCGCCACACGCATCACCGTCACCATGATGGAGGCGAACATGCCCAGCTTCAGGATGCTGGAGCCGAACTGGGCCACGTAGGACAAAATCAGCACAAAATACACGTTG
>CATJRT010000210.1 GCA_949742895.1 uncultured Eubacteriales bacterium
CATCTCCCTGGTGGTGTCCTCCATCATGATCGGCATCATCACCAACATCTCCGTGCTGGAGCGCACCAAGGAGATCGGCATACTCCGGGCCGTGGGCGCGTCCAAGCGGGACGTGTCCCGAGTGTTCAATGCCGAGACCCTCATTGTGGGGCTGGCAGCGGGCCTGCTGGGCATCCTGGTGAGCGTCGCCGCTACCTTCCCCATCAACGCCGTCATCCACGACCTGACCGAGCTGACCGAGCTCAACGCGGTGCTGCCCGCCGGGGCGGGCACCATCCTGGTGGCCATCAGCGTGGCACTCACCGTATTCGCGGGACTGATCCCCTCCCGCGGCGCGGCCAAAAAGGACCCAGTGGAGGCGCTGCGGAGTGAATAAGGCCATGGAAGAGGCGCGGCGCAGCCGGATCGTCCGGCACATCCAGGCGCGTTTTGGGACCGAACCGGAGTACCTGTGGGCACAGTATCCCAACTATATAATATTCCGGCATCCCGCCAGCAAAAAGTGGTTCGCCGTCATCATGGACGTACCGGAGAACAAGCTGGGCCTGCCTGGAGCGGCGTCCATCGACATCCTGAACATCAGGTGTGACCCCCGCATGACCGGCTCACTGCTGGCTGAAACGGGCTTCCTTCCAGCCTATCACATGAGCAAAAGCACATGGATATCCATTCTCCTTAATGGCTCGGCGCCGGATGATACGATTATCCCCCTGCTGGAATTCAGCTACGACAGTGTAGCCCCTAAGCGCAGAAAACGCTGAGCCACCGCAAACAGCGCGGCATCATCCGGTCCCGGATTCGGGACCGGATGATTTTTTTGTCAGAAGCGGAACCTTTTTCTCTCCGCTTCGTCTAATTAAACAGTTATCATTCTATAGCCCGGTTCGGTGGATCAACAGCTTATCCTTAATAAAACTTTAAGGAATTTCTTGCATATTTGTTACAGGATTGTTGTTGTTTTTCCCGCCCGACCTGACTATACTGAAACGCAGAAGCGTTGAGCCATTGTCAGTAGCGCGGATGGAGCGGAGCGAAGGCAAAAAACCAGCCGCCGCGAAGCGGAGGCGAATTTTTCCTGAGCCGCAGCGAAGCCGTGCATCGCAAACAGGCGAAGCGTGACCGCAAAAAGCGCCGGGTCGCCGTGAGCAGCGCGGCCTCTCACCGCAAAGTACATTTGAAACAGGAGGAGCAACACTATGCCGGACCTTCAGACCAACGGCAAGCCGGAGCAGACGCAGGCCCCCGCCCCGGCTCCCACCCCAAAAAAGCCTGCCCCACGGAAAAATTCCAAGAAGAAGCTGGTCAAGCGTATCATCGCCATCGTAGTAACTCTGGCGATTCTGACCGGCATCGGCTACGGGATGTGGTATCTGGTATTTCGCCAGGAGGAAGCGCTGGGCGAGATCTACGCCGAACCCGCCATGCGCAGCTCCATCCAAAGCAGTGTCCAGGGCAGCGGTTACGCCGCCGCCAAGGATAACGCCACCGTCACCGTGCCCTATGACGGCGTAATCGACCAGCTTCTGGTCGGCCCCAACGAAACCGTATACGCCGGACAGCCTCTGTTCGTTATGTCCTCTCCTGCGGCTGAAGCGGCGGTGGAAAAGGCCCGACAAAACCTCAACGACGCTCAGGAGGGCGTTGTCCGCGCCCAGCAAGCCGTGACGGACGCAGAGAAAAACGTCCCCAAGGCGCAAAAGGGCATCACAGAGGCGGAAAAGCGGGTCACTGAGGCAGAAAAGGCCGTAGTCAAAGCTCAGGAGGAAGTGGTCAAAGCCCAGGAGGAACTGCGTACGAAGGAGCAGGAGCTGGCCAATCTGCGGCTCCAGACCAACCGGCTCACCATTACCGCCCCCTTCTCCGGCAAGATTATCAGCGTGGAGACTCACCGTGTGGGCGACAAACTGGATAGAAACGCACAACTGGCTACCCTGGCCAACGACAAAAAACTGCGGGTCACCCTCTATTTCAGCTACGCCTATGAGGACCAGATCCAGGTGGGACAATCTGCCCAGGTTTCCATTCCCGCCATGATGTTCACCACCACCGGCAAAGTGGAGCAAATCAACAAGGTCAACTATATCACTCCTGAAGGTGGTACATATTTCCAGGTGTCCCTTGTCTTCGACAATCCCGGCACCCTCACTGAAAAAATGACCGCCACCGCCTCTCTCACAGCCAAGGACGGCACTCCCATCTACCCCTATGACGGCGGCGTAACCGAGTATTATGAGCAGTATGTTGTCACCACCGGCGACCAATCCGGCCCCTTGGTCTCCACCATCCTGGCCCAGTACCTGGATGTCACCGCCGGACAAACCCTGGCCGTCCTCGGCCCCGATGAGTTGAACAAGGAAATCAAGGCCGCAGAGCAGGCTGTGACCGACGCCCAGGAGGCCGTTACTGCCGCCCGAGAGGCTGTTACTGCCGCCCAGGGGGACGTGCAGAACGCCCGGGAGGGCGTCACCGACGCCCACGAGGCCGTAACCGAGGCTCAGCGACAGATCGGCGTGGCCCAGGACGGCGTGACCCAGGCTCAGAAGGCAGTCACTGAGGCCGAGGAGGCCCTGGTCAAAGCCCAGGAGGACGTGGGCAACCTCAACGCCACCGCCCCCATCGACGGCGTCATCATGTCCTGCACCATTGAGCAGGGCAGCGAGGTCAAGGGCAACGACGCGGTCATCACCATCTCCAATACCACCTCCATGGTGGTCACCATCCAGGTGGACAACCGGAACATCGGCTTCATCTCCCTTGGCTCCACCATCGAGCTGAGCAGCTGGGACGGCAACTACTACATGGGCACCGTCACCAACATCGACTATAATTCCAGCGGCGGCGACAATATGGGCGGCATGGGTGGCATGGGCGGCAGCTCCGGCTTCCCCGTCACCCTTCAGGTGGACAACTTCGACGGCTCCCTCTACTCCGGCGCGGAGCTGAGCTATTCCTTCGTCACCAGCCAGTCGGACGACTGTATCCTGGTGCAGACCATCGCAGTGAAATCCGTGCTGGATATGGAGGGGAACAAGCAAACCGTGGTGTTCGTGGAGCGGCCCGAGCGGCCCGAAAACGCCTTGGAGCTGGACTACTCCACCCTGTCCGGCGTGCCCACCCCCGAGGAAGGCTACTGGCCTGTACTGGTGGAGACCGGATTGTCCGACGCCAAGCAGGTGGAGATCAAGTCCGGCATCGAGGACGGCGACATGGTGTTCATCAGCTACACCGATCCCAACCGCGCCAACGGCGGCATGGGCGGCAGCGGCGTCATGATCGGATGAGGTGGCGCCATGCTCATCGACATCAAGGACCTCTATAAGATCTACAACGAGGGCCGGGAGAACGAGGTGCGGGCGCTGGACGGGGTGTCCCTCCAGATCGACCAGGGGGAGTTCGTGGCCATCGTGGGCGCGTCCGGCTCCGGCAAGTCCACCATGATGAATGTGCTGGGCTGCCTGGATGTGGCCACCTATGGCAGCTATACGCTGAATGGCACCGACGTCACCGCCCTCAAGGACCGGGACCTGGCCCGCATCCGCAACCAGGAGATCGGGTTCATCTTCCAGGGCTACAACCTGCTCCAGGACCTGAATGCCCTGGACAACGTGATTCTGCCCCTGATCTACCGGGGCACCTCCATCTTCGACCGGGAGGACCTGGCCATGGAGGCTCTGGCCCGGGTGGGCATGGACGACCGCGCCCACCACAAGCCCTCGGAGATGTCCGGCGGGCAGCAGCAGCGGGTGGCCATCGCCCGTGCCATCGCCACCCATCCCCCCATCATCATGGCCGACGAGCCCACCGGCGCGCTGGATTCCAAAACTGGCCGGCACGTGCTGGGTATCCTCCAGCAGCTCTATCGGGAAGGCACTACCATCCTGCTCATCACCCATGACGACGGCATCGCCGCTACCGCCCCCCGTGTGGTCCGGCTGTCCGACGGCAAGATCGTATCCGACAAGCATCAGGAGGTGGACTGGCAGTGAACATTGGGCAGGCATTCAAAATGGCCTTCAAGTCCATCGTATCCAAAAAGACCCGGTCCTTCCTCACCATGCTGGGCATCATCATCGGCGTGGCCAGCGTGGTCATCATGGTATCTGTGGTCCAGGGCCAGAACAAGAAGAACATGGAGTACTGGGAGGCCATGGGCGACAACAAGATCGAGGTCCAGGCCTATATGTGGTACGAGACCTCCGGCAGCGTGGCCGATCTGCTGTACGAATACTGTCTGGGTATGCCGGACCTGGTGCTGGGCATTACCCCCAACGTCCAGGTGTGGAATTCCATCAAGATCAAGTATGACGCCAAGACCTTCGATACCCAAAATTACGACGACTACGAAAAGCGCCTCCAGGTGGTGCTGGGCTCCGACCAGTACGGCATCTGCAACAACTACACCATCGGCGGCGGCCGGGAACTGTCCTTCCTGGACATTGAAAAGACCAACCAGGTATGCGTGCTGGGCTACGGGGCTAAGAAGCAGCTCTTCGACTTTGTAGACCCGGTGGGGGAGACCATCTTCATCAACGACACCCCCTTCCTGGTAGTGGGCTGGTACGAGTCTTTCGGGCTGGACGGCTACAGCGGCAGCAGTATGGACAATATCGTCCTGCTGCCCTACACCTTCAACCGCACCCTGAACAACAACCAGCAGATGGACCAGTACATCGTCAAGGGCAAGGACGCCAAGTCCACCCAGCTCGCCATAGTCAAGCTGCGCACCTTCCTCCAGGGCTTCATCACCGATGGGGAGAACGGCTGGTCCAACGTATACAGCAGCGACGACTGGACCAGCGAAATGGAGCAGGCCAACCTGATGCAGTCCCTGGTGCTGGGAGCCATCGCGGGAATCTCCCTGCTGGTGGGCGGCATCGGCATCATGAACATCATGCTGGTCACCGTAACGGAACGCACCCGGGAGATCGGCATCCGAAAGGCCATCGGCGCGGAGCGGCGCAGCATCGTCATGCAGTTCCTCATTGAGGCGGCGGTGATCTGCGGTATCGGAGGCGTGATCGGCATCGCCTTCGGCTTCATGGGCACGCTCATCGCCGGAAAATTCATGCTGCAAACGATACTCTGGCCCAGCACCGCCATCACCATCGGGGCCTTTGCCTTCTCTGTGGTACTGGGCATCCTATTCGGGCTTTACCCCGCCATCAAGGCCTCCGGCCTCCAGCCGGTGGAAGCCCTGCGGGCAGATTAAAGGGAGGAACAAGAATGGAACACACAAAACGAAACCGGCTGCTGCCCTTCCTCATGGCCGCCGCCATGGTATTCACCCTGCTGGCGCTACCTGCACGGGCCGGCCAGTTTAGCGACATTACAGACCCGGAGATCTCCATGGCGGCGGATGTGCTGTCCGCCTTGGGTGTGGTGAACGGCACCGGCGGCGGACACTTCAGCCCCAACGCCCCCCTCACCCGCGCCCAGTTCTGCAAAATGTCCATTGAGATCATGGGTAACGGCGAGCTGGCCGAGGGCCAGAAATACCGCGGCATCTTCAAGGACGTTAAGAGCACCCACTGGAGTGTGGGATATGTGAATCTGGCCGCTACTCTGGACCTGGGCGAAGGCGTCTACCTGATGCAGGGCACCGGCAACGGTAATTTCGCCCCGGACCGCAACATCTCCTACCAGGAGGCGGTTACCACCCTGCTGCGGGTGCTGGGCTACGGCGCGGAGGCTGAGCGCTACTGGCCCAACGGCGCCATCCAGACCGCCGCCAGCCTGGGGCTGGACCGGGGGTTGAACGTAACCAATCCCGCCGGGGCCATCACCCGCGGCCAGGCTGCGCTGTTGTTCTACCGGATGCTGTCCGTCTCCCCCAAGGGCAGCGAGCAGACCTTCCTCCAGGCCAGGGGCCTGGGCCAGCAGGTGGACAACGTGATCATCCTGTCCGTTACCAGCGATAACGGCGTGCAGACCCTGGTCACCACCGAGGGCGAGTATCCAGCCGTAATACCTGTGGATCAGTCTCTGGCCGGACAGCGGGGCAGCATCTTGCTGGATGGCAAGGGCCGTTTCATCGCCATGCTTACCGGCGAAACCAGCACCCTGTCCTTCACCGTGTCCCGCCGCCAGGGCAATGTACTCTACGACGCCGACGGCGGCCGCCACTCCATCCAAGACTCCGCCAAGGTTTACACCGACCTGGCCGGGGAATCCTTCTCATACGACAGCTATCAAGAAAAGATCCTTAAGGGAGATTCCGTCACCCTTTACCTGGACGCCAAGGGCCAGGTGGTGTGCCTACTCCACCGGGAAGCCGCCGTCCTCAGCAGCTTTGTCATCGTCCGGGGCTCCGCCAGCGCAGCCATGTTCGCCACCCTCACCGGGTCGGAGCGCAATTACACCATCCTGAAAAATGGCCGGCCCGCCACAATGTCCGACCTGAGCGATTACGACGTGGTTACATACGACCCCACATCCAGGGTGCTGTACGCCTGCGACGTGCGCCTGCGCTGCGTCTATGAGGGCGCGTCCCCCTCCCCCACCTCACCTGCTGGGGAACTTGCCGCCGCAGGCGGCAACAAGTTTGAAGTGCTGGACGACGCTCTGGACAGCTTCTCCGGTCAGAAAATCGGCAATACCCTCATTCTCATGCTCACCTACGACGGCAAGGTGGCCGGACTTTACCCCACTCAGGGCGCCAGCAGCAACAACGCTATCGGTACGCTGGACGAAGACAAGTTCCAGCTTCTTAACTGCCAGCTTACCCTGGACGCCTCCTCCGCCAGCGTCACCGGCTCCCGTGACCGGCTGTTCTCCGCCGCCTCCAGCCAGCGGGGCATACTGTCCCTCACCGTTGCGTCCACCCAAACCACCGGAACCTTCAACAAAGCCAAGATGACCCTGGCAAACCTCACCGTGGTTCCCCAGCCTGCCCTTTATGTGCAGACCGTCAATGGCCTGCGCACCATAGACTTGGACAACGTGCCCGACAACGCCGCCGTCAGCCAGTACCACCGCAACAACGCCGGACAGGTGGACGTGATCATATTCAGCCCCTTCGCCGGGGACGGCGTGGAGTACGGCCGCATCGACATACGCTATAAAGACGGCGTCCAGCAGCTCTGGTTCACCTCCAACATTGGGGGCAGCTATGCCACGCGGGAAATCAAAACATCCGGCTCCCTGTCCACCTCCGTCCGGTACGGCTTCCTCTCCTGTGGCAGCAGCCTTGGCGGCGAGCTAAGCGATTCCCCGAATATCCATGTGCCGGGCTCCCCGGTGGTCACTTCCGTCAATTCCCTCCAGTCTATCTCAGGCGTGCCCTCCTCCGCCTTCTACACCGCCGACGGCAAGACCTACATCCGCACCAGCCAGGGCGTGTTCGAGGTAGCGGACAATGTGCAGTGCTATAACGATTCGGCCAGCGGCTGGACCGCCAAGGATGGACCCGATGTCAAGTGGTTTGACAGCCTGGCCGCCTGCCGGAACTACTCCGATACCGTGACCATCTATCTGGACGAGCTGGGCCAGAAGGTGCGTATCGTCTCCGTCCAGTAACCGAACAGACCCAATAAAAAGGCGGCCCCATCCAAACCAGATGGGGCCGCCTGTATTCCAATCAGATTTGCTCCCGGCCGCTGTCCTCCAGCATCCGCCGGGTGTGGCGCAGAAACAGCCGCTGGGCCTTTTCCAGCAGCTCCGCCGGGTCGCTGCGCATCCCCTGCCGGGTCCACTCCATCAGCATCCCCACGAACATGGACTGGTAAGCGTAACACACAAATCGCAAATCGTCCTCTGCCGCATCCAGCCCCCGTGCGGCATCCCGGATGTAGGCCATGAACAGCTCCCGGGTGGTCTGGAACAGGTAGTGCTCCAGCACTGCTGGGTTGATAGAGCTGTAGATGTGGTTTGCAATGCGCTGATGCCGGGCCACATAGCCGAACAGCCGCTTTAGCCCTACCACTCCGCTCTCCCCCTCCCGGCGCTCCCGCAGAAGCTGATCCATCTTCTGGCTCAGCAGGGCTTCCAGCAGGGCGTATACGTCTCCAAAGTGATAATAAAAGGTATTCCGGCTCACGCCGCACTCCGTCACAATGTCCCGGACGGTGATCTGGTCCAGCGGCCTGTCCTCCAACAGGCGGACAAACGCCTCAATCAGTGCGTTTTTTGTAAGCTGTGCCATGCTGTCCGCCTCCTCAACGAAAATGAGGCCGCCGGCAGGTATCCGGCGGCCTCACCAGTATAAACGAAATGTCTGGTTTTTGCAAGCGTTCTCACCGTCTGGCGGGCTGGTCCACTCAGCGAGGGTCCACCCGGCGGACCACTCCCCTGCCGAAGGCCCCCGGCCCGGTGTGGCAGGCAATGCTCAGGGCCAGCTCTCCATGGACCGGAATCTCACCGGGGAAATTGCTCTCCAGCGCCTGCTGCCAGTCCCCCGCCTCCTCCTGCGTGCGGTAGGTGTGGGCCGTGCCCACGATGAATCTCCAGCCCTTCTGGTGGAACTGCTCCACATTGTCCCGAAGGGCGTCCACCGTCCGCTGCTTGCAGGCCTTCACCCCCCGCACCTTGGCGAAGGCGTCCAGCCGATCCCCCTGAATCTTCAGCAGCGGCTTGATATTGAGCAGATTACCCATAGCGGCTGCCGCTGGGGTGATCCGGCCTCCCCGACGCAGGTAGGTCAGGGTGTCTACGCCGATGAAGATCATGGCGTCCATGGCAATCCGGTCCAGCTCCTCCCGAATCTCTACAGCGGTACAGCCCAGCTTCGCCAGCTCCAGGCCGTCCAGCACCGCCATGCGCTGAGTTACCGAGATGCGCCGCAGATCCGCCACCTGCACCCGGCCCTCGTAGCCCTCGGCCAACGCCTGGGCAGTGGCGCAGGAGGCGCTCAGGCCACTGGACATGGGAATATACACCAAGGCGTCGTACTCCTCCAGCACACGGTCCCACAGCTCCAGCACGTCCCCCGGAGAGGGCTGGGAGGTGGATACATTCCGCCCCGCAAGCTGTGCCTCGTAAAACTGCGTTGACTTGAGGTCTATGCCCTCATAATAGATCTGTCCGTCGATGAGGATGGGCATGGGGACGACAAATACCCCGAGCTGTTCCCCTTCCTCCACGCTGATGCCGCTGTTGGTGTCTGTCGCGATGGCTACGCGCATACGCCGTTCCTCCCAAATTCTTTCTCCAGTGTAATAAGGTTCAGTATACGTGAGGGCTTGTAAACAAGCCATTGACAGAAGCGCTATTTTGTACATTTTTTGTGCAAAACTCTCCAAGTGTACTACAAGACGGACCAATATCCCTAAACTCCACCCGCCTTGATTGAACGGCACGTTTATGGTAAAATGAAGCGAAGCGTCCCACCGGCGGTCTCCGCCATACCATCATACCCACACTTACAATATCGATAAATACCCGCGCCGCTTTGCCGATACAGTTTACTAAAGATAAAGGAAGTGACCCCCATGAGCGAACAACAGCTTTCTGCCTCAGTCGTGCAAGAGGTGAAAAAGGCCGTGGTCGGCAAGGATGAAACCGTGGTTAAGGTGCTGATGGCCATCCTGGCCCGTGGACACGTCCTGCTGGAGGACATCCCCGGCGTAGGCAAGACCACCATGGCCATCGCCTTTTCCAGGACCCTGGGCCTGCGGTATAACCGCGTACAGTTCACCCCAGACGTGATGCCCTCCGACCTCACCGGCTTCTCCCTCTACAACAAGTCCACCGGACAGATGGAGTACCAGCCCGGTGCGCTACTGTGCAACCTGTTTCTGGCCGACGAGCTGAACCGGGCCACCAGCCGCACCCAGTCCGCCCTGCTGGAGGCCATGGAGGAGGGCCGGGTGACGGTGGACAGCGTATCCCACCCCATCCCGGATCCCTTCCTGGTTATCGCCACCCAAAACCCCACCGGGGCCTCCGGCACCCAACTCCTGCCCGACTCTCAGCTGGACCGCTTTGCCATCCGGCTGTCCATGGGCTACCCTTCCACCGGCGACGAACTGGAGCTGCTGCGCCGCAAGCTCCGGGGAACTGCCTCGCAGACGGTGGAGCAGGTGGCGGACCACGCCCAGCTCATCCAGCTCCGCGCACAGGTGGATCAGATTTTTGTCCACGACGCAGTGCTGGATTATATCCTCCGGCTCATCCAGGCCACCCGGACCCACCCCCGGCTGGCCCAAGGTGCCAGCCCCCGGGCGGCCATCTCGGTGGCAAACCTGAGCCGTGCCGTGGCCTTCCTCCGCGGACGGGACTACGTGGTGCCCGAGGACGTGCAGTACATCTGGGCGGACGCCATCGCCCACCGGCTGGTGCTGCCCGCCGGGGCGGCAGGCAACGCCAACACCGCTATGCAGATTGCGGCGGAGGTTCTGGGTGCGGTGAAGCCCCCCCGCAACACCCGGTAAGCGCCATGGTGCTGCGCCGCATTTTATACGGCCTGCTGCTGCTGGCCGCACTGTTGTTCCAAATCACCAACAACAACTACCTGGCCCACTTTCTGCTGGCCCTGACCATTGCACTGCCCATCCTGTCCCTGGCGCTGTCACTGCCGGGAATGCTGGGCTGCCGGCTGGTGCTGTCCTGTAACCCCGCCGTGATTGACCGGAGCGAGCTGCGGGAGTGGTCCGTTTCTATGGACGCTCCTGCCGGCCTGCCCCTGGCCCGTGTGACTGTCCGGCTTACCGCCCAAAACCTGTTCACCGGGGAAACCGTCCGGCACAAGCTGCGGCTGAACGGAGTCACACCCCGGATACCCATCAAGCTGGCCGTCCACACCGGGCACTGCGGCCTGCTGGAGCTGCGGGTGGACAGGCTCCGGGTATACGACTATCTGGGGCTGTTCTCCATCCGTCCGTCCAAGGTCCAACCCTCCCGGCTGCTGTGCCGCCCAGTCCCTCTGGACCCGGGACCTGTGAACATCCCCGACATGCCCAGCAGTCACACTGCTCCTCACAACGCCGTCCGCCGGGGCCCTGGGGAGGACTACGACCTGCGGGACTACCGTCCTGGCGACCCCATGCGCTCCATCCACTGGAAGCTGTCCTCCAAATGGGACGAGCTGATTGTCCGCGAGCCTGCCGAAACCCTGATTCCTCTGCCCCTGCTCACCTTCGACCGCTTCGGCACGCCCGGTGAGCTGGACCGCGTGCTGGACCGGCTGCTGGGCTACAGCCGAGCCATGCTGGCCGTCCAGCGGCCCCACGCCGTGCTGTGGCTGGACGGAAAGGAGCCCCGGCTCTACCCTGTCTCCGATGAAAAGGAGCTAAGGGAGTGCCTGCTGGCCATCCTGTCCACCACCGCCCCCCTGTCCGGGGAGGCGCTGGACAACCGCCCAGAGCTGCTCCAGAGCCTGGGGCCGGTGTTCCGCATCCACATCACGGCACAGGAGGAGGGGAAACATGACTGAACCCAATAAACCGCGCGTCTCCCCCCTGGCCCTGTTGGGGGACGGCCTGCTGCTGCTGTGTGCCCTGGTAGGACTGACAGGCTCCTTCCTGTCCCTGTACCAGGCCACAGCCCCCACCGCAATGGATACCGCCGTCAACGCCCCCGCAGCCGACGCGCTTTATTCTCTGGCCCTGTATACCTCCGGCCACGCCGGAGAGCTGTATCTGATGGCTGCGTTGTTCGCCCTGCTGGCCCTGGGGGCGTGGTCTCTTCCCCGGTTCCGCCTGCCCACGGCAGGTGGCCTGACTGCGGTGTGGATAGGGACCGCCCTTTGGAACTGGAAAACCTTTCTCCTGGGGGCACGGCTGACGTGCAGCGCCGTGTCCATTCTGTGCGACCGGCGGCTGCACTGGGGCATGGCCTACCGCTTCGACTGCGAGCTGACGGCGGCGGAGCAGCTTGCCGCCCTGGAATTTTTCCTGACCCTCGCTCTGGCCCTGCTGGCGCTGATTGTGGGCTGGGCAGTGGTCCGGGGCCGGTGCTGGTGGATCGTGGTGCTGTTCACCCTGCCACCGCTTCTCCCCGGCCTGCTGGCCGACCTGTACCCGGACTGGCCCGCCTTCATGGCGCTGTGCGCCTGCTGGTGCACCATGCTCGTTTCCAGCCTGTGCCAGAACGCCGCCCCCGCAAGCCGGGGCCGGCTGAGCCTCACAGTGCTGCCCGCCGTAGCGCTGGTTCTGGCCGGGCTGACCCTTGCCCTGCCTATGGAAGGATACACCCGTCCTGCCTGGACCTATACGGCGCAGGACGCCCTGATCAGCTGGAGCAGCCGCCTGTCCCAATTCTTTGACGGCTGGAACGGCCCCTTCCGGGGCGGCGTCACCTATGTGGGTTCAGCGGAAACTGTGAACCTTAAAAACGCCGGACCGTTGAACTACAGCGGGAGGCCTGTTCTCCGTGTCACCTCTGACTATGAGGGGCACCTCTACCTCCGGGGCACCGCCCTGGCCGTCTACGATGGCGGAAGCTGGACGGCCCTCCCTGACGGCGCATATCAGGAATACCTGGAGCAGCTCTCCGGCCAGCACCTCACCCCTACCCCCCTGGTGTTCCCCGCCCTGCTGAACCCGCCGGAGCGGACCTACACTGCCACAGTGACCAACGTGGGCGCTTCCGGCTCCTGCGTCTATACCCCCTACCAGCTCGTGGAGCAGGACTGGGAGGAAGCGGGCGTTCTGCCGGTGGAGGACACCTTTCTGGCCCGCCGTCAGAGCCAGTGGACCCAGACCACCACCTTCATGCCCCTTGAGGACGCCCTTGCCCAGTACTATTCCACCGATCCCGACGGCGTTTCCTTCAGCGTTCTGTCTGCACAGAGCATCGCGACAAGCCAGGAGACGGTCTACCGCGACTATGTGCGGGAGCACTATCTGGATGTGCCGGAGGAGCTGCGGCCTCTGCTGGAAAACTTTTTCCGGGAACAGGAGCTGTACTACTCCGCCCCATCCTACAGTTCCCTTTTTTTTTCCGGCTCCCCTCTATCTGCCGATGACGTTACCCACCGGTACGTCCCCATCTCTTACGCTGCCCAGGTAGCCGATGCACTGGGCCGACTGTATGAATACGACCCGGCCACCCCCCTCACCCCAGAGGGCCGGGATTTTGTGGAGTACTTCCTCACAGAAAGCGAGCGGGGCTACTGTATGCACTTTGCCTCTGCCGCCGCCCTACTCCTGCGCACCATGGGCATACCCGCCCGGTATGTCAGCGGCTTCACGGCGGACACTGTGGCCAGGCAGCAGGTGGACGTACCCGACTGGGCCGCCCACGCCTGGGTGGAGATCTACATCGACGGCTACGGCTGGTATCCGGTGGAGGTCACGCCGGGCTATGACTGGGATGCCACGCTCTCCGAAACTGGACCAGACGCCACAGACGCCCCTTCCGAACAGGCAAGCCAGCCGGTTGAGGAAAGCGAACCCGTCCCGTCGGACGAACCGCTGCCCAGTCTGGGCCCCCAGGACGGGCCGGACGTCCCCGGTCCGGGAGGCGGCTCCGCTGTCCTGTCCGCCCTCATCCAGGCGCTGGCGGCGCTGGCCGGATTCGCCGCCCTGCTGTGGCTGGGGCAATACCTGCCCAAACGGCTGAGAGCGGCGGCGCAGTCCGGGCCGGATGCCAACCGCGCTGCGCTGTACAGCTACCGCTGCCTGCTCCGGCTGAAGCGCTGGGGCGGCGAGGTGGATGAGGAGGCATTTGCGCTGGCCCAGAAGGCCCGGTTCAGCCAACACACACTCGTCCCGGAGGAACGCCAGGCCATGGCAGACAAGGTAGACCGGCAGCGGCTGCGGCTGCTCCGGCGGCTATCCCCCGTGAAGCGCGTGATCTTCCTCTATTGGTGGGGTAAACCCAAGCGCGACATCCCGAAGGAGGCAACGCCATGACCCCCATCGCCCATATCCGCTCTGACTTCCCCACTAAATTCGGTGTGCCCCGGCAGGCAGGGCTGGTGGATTCGCTGTGCGCCGCAGTGGTGTTCGAGCCGGAGTTCCGCGTACCCGAGGCCCTGCGTGGCATCGAGGGCTTTTCCCACCTGTGGCTCATCTGGGAATTCTCACAGGCAAAACGGGCGGAGTGGTCCCCCACGGTGCGGCCCCCGCGGCTGGGCGGCAACGCCCGGCTGGGGGTATTCGCCACCCGCTCCCCCTTCCGCCCCAATCCCATCGGGCTGTCCTGCGTAAAGCTGACGGGGGTGGAGTTGTCCACTCCGGACGGGCCGCTGCTCCATGTATCCGGGGCGGACCTGATGGACGGCACACCCATTTTCGACATCAAGCCCTACATTCCCTACGCCGACTGCCGTCCGGAGGCGGCGGGCGGCTTCGCCGGCCAGGCCCCGGAGGCCAGACTGACGGTGGACATACCTCCAGCACTGCTGGAGCGTGTGCCGGAGAACAGGCTGGAGGCGCTGGCCGGCGTACTGGCCCTGGACCCCCGCCCCTCCTATCAGGCCGACCCCGACCGGATATACGGCTTCGGCTTTGCTGGACTGGAGGTACGCTTCACCGTCCGGGACGGGGCTCTGACGGTGACTGACATCCAACCTGGAAAGGAGAGCGGACCATGCGGATTTTAGTAGCAGAGGATGAGATACGGCTGGCGGAATCTCTCTGCCAGCTTCTCCGGGATGAGGGCTACCGGCCCGACGCCGCCTACACCGGGCCGGAGGGGCTGGAGCTGGCCCGGACCGGGCAGTACAGCGCCATCGTGCTGGACGTAATGCTCCCTGGTCTGGACGGGTTCCAGGTGTGCTCGTCCCTGCGGGAGGCAGGTGTGGACACTCCTATCCTGATGCTCACCGCACTCAGCGGCGTGGCGGACAAGGTGAACGGCCTGGATTGCGGCGCAGACGACTACATGACTAAGCCCTTCGCGCCGGAGGAGCTGCTGGCCCGGATTCGGGCCTTGACCCGACGGCAGGGAGAGACCCCTCCGTCAGAGTTGATCTTCGCCGATCTTCGGCTGGACACCTCCACCCACACCCTTAGCCGGGACGAGCGTTCAGTGCGGCTGTCCCCAAAGGAATTCGAACTGCTCAAGCTGCTTATGAGCACCTCTGGCGTAGTCCCAAAAAGCGCCATCATCAGCCGGGTATGGGGGGCGGCGTCCGATGCGGAGGACAACAATGTGGAGGCGTATATCTCCTTTTTGCGGAAAAAATTCTTCTATCTCGGCTCCACTGTGGGGATATCCACACTGCGCAAGGTGGGCTACCGGCTGGAGGACAGCGGGACAGGCGCCTGAGCCGCCAAACTTGCAGAGCTATCAAAAGCGGGAGACATATGACGTTCGGTCAAAGTACCTACCGCAGATATCTGGTCAAGGGCAGTCTGCCTTGGGCCATTGGTTATGTACGGCAGCTCCCGAAGCAGGAGGCGCACTCCAGACTGCTGGAAAGGGGCCTCCCCTGAGTTTGGTAGCCTGCCCACCGGGGAGATCCAGACCGCCGCGCAGACCTTGTTCCGCGAAAGCGGCTGGCATTGAATCAAAAAGAGGACGCCGCAGGGCTGAAGCCTGCGGCGTCTTTTTCCTGTTTTCAGACCGGACCGGAGAACATCTGTCACTCCCGCTCCGCCATGGGGATGAAGCTCCGCTTGGGTGCCACCGCCTTGTAAGCGGGCCGGATAATACGGCCATAGGGGTTATAGACCTCCTCCACCCGGTGGGCGCACCACCCCACAATGCGGGCGATGGCGAACAGGGGGGTGAACAGCTCCGGGGGGATGTCCATCATCTTATAGACCAGACCTGAGTACATATCCACGTTGGCGCACATGGCCTTGTCCTGGCCGGTAACGGCGTGGAACAGGTCGGGAGTAAGCCGCTCCACCGACTCGAACAGCTCGAACTCATCCAGCATCCCCTTCTGCTCCGCCATATGCCGGGCAAACCGCTTGAGGATGATGGCTCGAGGGTCGGACACGGTATAGATCGCGTGGCCCATGCCGTAGATGAGGCCGGAACCGTCCCCCGCCTCCTTCTTCAGGATCTTAGTCAGGTAGGCGGACAGCTCCCCGTCGTCCTTCCAGTCCTTCACGTCCCGCTCGATGTGGGAGAACATATCCATGACCCGCATATTGGCACCGCCGTGCCTGGGTCCTTTCAGTGAGCCCACCGCCGCGGCGATGGCGGAGTAGATATCCGTACCCGAGGAGGACAGCACCCGACAGGCAAAGGCGGAGTTGTTGCCGCCGCCGTGCTCCATATGCAGCACCAGGCACAGGTCCAGCAGATGGGCTTCCTCCGCAGTGAACTGATTGTCGTGACGCACGGAGTAGAGGAAGTTCTCCGCCACAGACAACTCCGGCTGGGGCCGGTGGAGATAGAGGGAATCCTTGTCGAAATAGTGCTTCTTCGCGGCAAATGCGTGGGCCACAATAACAGGGAACCGGGCAATGAGCCGCAGGGCCTGGAGCATCTCGATGGGCAGGGTGTTGTTGTCCGGATCCGGGTCGTATGAATACAGAGCCAGCACAGAACGGGCCAGCTTGTTCATCACATCGTGGCTTGGGGCCTTGAGAATCATATCCTCGGTGAAGTTGTGGGGCAGCTCCCGGTAATAGGACAGAATATCCTGGAACTGCGCCAGCTCCCCTTGCGTAGGCAGGGAACCCAGCATGAGCAGATAGGCCGTCTCTTCAAACCC
>CATJRT010000211.1 GCA_949742895.1 uncultured Eubacteriales bacterium
ATCCTCCGTCCAGAGGACCGGGCGCTGGCCCGGGAGGCGGCGGAAAAGTCCATCGTCCTGCTGAAAAACGAGGACGTGCTGCCTCTGAAGCAGGGTGCGCGCATCGGCGTGTGGGGTGCCCTGGCCTCCAGCCGGGCGGATATGCTGGGCGCATGGTCCGTGGGGGCGGACGGAGAGCAGTGTGTCAGCCTAATGGACGCGCTGACCGCCCGGAAGGCAGACTTTATTCTATTGGAAGGGGAAGATCTTTCCGCCCAGGCCGCGCAGTGCGACGTAATCCTCGCCGCGGTGGGCGAGACCAAGGAACTCAGCGGCGAGGCGGCAAGTCGGGCGGACATCGGCCTGCCCGACGGACAGGCTGATATACTGGCAAAGCTGGCGGAAACCGGCAGGCCGGTGGTGACAGTGGTATTCAGCGGCAGGCCGCTGGCCATGCTGGCGGCGGTGGAGCGTTCCAGCGCCGTAGTGCAGGCGTGGCACCTGGGGTTGGAGGCGGGTAACGCCATCGCCGGGGTGCTGTTCGGCGATGTGAACCCCTCCGGCAAGCTGACCGCCACCTTCCCCTATGCCAGCGGCCAGTGCCCCATGTACTATGCCCACATCAACACGGGACGTCCCGGCGGGAAGAGCAAATTCACCTCCAAATATCTGGACACCCCGCTGGAGCCGCTGTTCCCCTTCGGTTTCGGGCTGAGCTACACCAGCTATGAGTATTCGGGCCTGCGGGTGGAGGTGGGATCGGATACGGTGGCGGCCTTTGTCACCGTGAAGAACACTGGAGAGCGGGCCGGAGATGAGATCGTCCAATGCTATCTCCGTGACCTGTTCGCCAAACGAGTGCGCCCAGTGAAGCAGTTGGCGGACTTCACTAAAATACATCTGGGGCCGGGTGAGGAGCGGACAGTTACCTTTATAATCCCACAGAAAAAGATGGGCTATTATGACCCGGATATGAATTTTGTGGTGGAGCCAGGTGTATTTGACCTGTTTGTGGGCGGCAATTCCCGGGATTACCTTACCGCCCGATTCACCTTGAAATCTGAGCAATAATTGATAGATACATATTGGTGGGGCCTGACAAGAAGGAGGTGTATTGAGACAATAGGAACCACCGCTGCCAAGCTGGGGTTAAACGCTTGGTGTAGAAGTTCTTTATCAGGTAATTGTATTCGCAAATTTGCCTTAAACACAGAAACAGTAAAAGGAGAACTGATTATGAAAAAACGTATTATTACTGCACTGTTGACCATTGTCATGCTGACTGCTTTATGCACCCCCACCGTCAGCGCCGCCACTTATACGGTTCAAAAAGGCGATAACTTATCCGCCATTTCGGCCAGACTTTTAGGGAATGCCTCCCGATGGAAGGAAATTTATGAACTCAATAAGGATATCATTAAAAACCCCAATTTGATTTATATTGGCCAGGTGCTTGAGATTCCCGGTGCTGAACCCGCTCAGCCCACCCAGCCCGCTCAGCCCAGCAAGCCCACGCTGCCTGCCGAGCCGGAGTATGGCGCAAACCCGGAATATCCGCTGTGGACCGTCGTGGCGTTTAAGGATGGCGAATTGGCCATCCCCGTGACCGTTTGCGCGAGCTCCGATTTGACCAAATTTGAGGTCCTGTTTACCCTTGGTGATAAACATAAGATGGTCGGCACCAAGAGCGATGCGGGCGTGGAGATCACTTATTCCCGCGTGGAAATCATGGGTCCCTTTGCGATTCCTATGGTAGAGGCCGCCATCGCGCAAAACATCTGGCTGCCCGTAGCCGAGTGCCCCTTGGCGTATGTTGACCCTGCGGCAGAAGATAATGTGCCGCTTTATCTTAGAGCCGGTGTTTGGGAGGACGAGTTTGAGCGTGCAAACGATAATCTGAACGCTCTCCCCTATTTGGTTAAGGATGAGACAATTGCTGCTTATAAGACTACTCCGGTGGCAGCAGATAAAAAGGGAACTGTGGATACTCTTGAGTACAAGACCGGGAACGGCACAGCCTATGCCTATGTCTATCTACCTGCCAGCTATGATAAGGCAAAAGAGTATAACGTTCTTTATTTGCTCCACGGCGGCGGCGGGAACGCGGCCTCTTGGTTTACCAATACAGATGCCGATGATGCCGGCTTCCATGATGGCGATGATATCACAAATGATCTGAGCTATGCGGTCAATATCCTGGACAATATGTTCGCAAACGGGGATGCCGATCCCTGTATTGTCGTAACGCCAAACGCCTCTGACGTTGGAAACTTTGGCTCGACACTGCGGGATTTGATTGCTGCGGTAGATAAATCCTACCCTACCAAAGCAGACCGTGAGAACCGTGCTCTGGCTGGCTTGTCTATGGGTTCCATTGCCACTTGGACGGGCGGCATCGTGGGCAACCTGGACAACATCAGTTGGTTTGCCAATATGTCTGGCGGCCCTGTCGCTGATGTGGCTGAAGCGGAAACTTATGTCAAAGAATCCGTCATTCCGGCCCTTGATGCGGCGGCCGCAAAGGGCTATAATGTCAACATGATGCTGAGTCTGAATGGTGTCTTTGATATGGCGCTGCCTCCCCATGTAGCGGCCCACAATACCCTTGTGGACTATGCGAAAAACAGCGATGTTCTGGAGGTCGGGGAAAACTATGATTTCCTGGTTTCCGACGGTGCGCATGATTGGGACGCTTGGAACCTGTATCTCTATGATATTCTGACCGTATTCTTCCGCTAAATCTGTACGTTAGCTTGCATTGTGCAGGGGCATGGTGAGCGGTGCCACGCCCCTGCACAACTCTTAATGAACTTGTTGAGGAGGTTTTTCCATGGGACGCCTGTTCCGCCCTGATTCGCCGGTGATGCGGTTTATGTCCAACGTGGCTGATATTGTGGCGCTCAACCTGGTCTGGCTGGTGTGCTGCCTGCCTATCGTCACCATCGGTCCGGCCTGCACCGCCATGTGCTATGTGGCCCGGGGCATTGCCAAGGGAGAAGGGCCTGTTATCCTGAGAACCTTTTTCCGGGCGTTCCGGGAGAATTTCAGGCAGTCCCTGGCGGTCTTCCTGATTTTGCTGGTTCCGGTCTGTCTGGCGGCGGCCTATCTGCTGATGGCCGTCTCCGGCGGGCTGGATCATATCCCTGTGCTGAAATACCTGTGCTATCTCTCCATGGTGATTGTCTCGGTGGTGTGCTCCTATGTGTACCCCCTGCTGGCGCACTTTGACAACACGGTGGGCAATACGCTGAAAAACGCGTTCCTGCTGCCCCTGGCCAACCCGTTTTTGGCGGCGGTGGCGGCGGCGCTGAATCTGCTGCCAGTCCTGCTGCTGATCATCAACGCGGGGATGTTTGCCCGGTGCGTCATCTTCTGGCTGCTGGGGGGCTGCGCCCTGACGGCAGTGATCAACGCGAAAATGCTGGGGCCGTTTTTTGCCCGGATGACGCCGCGGGAGCAGCCTGCGGACGAAGAAGATATATCAGGCACGGATTTACGTTAAATTTCTTGTGAGGAGACTTTTCATGAGAGCTGAAAAATGGAACACCGATTGGAAATTCTGGGAGGAAAAGAACTCGTTTGCGCTGGTGTGGACGGTGCCGGAGGATGCGGAAACCGTCACCCTGCCCCATGACGCCATGCGCCTGCGCGCCCCCAACCCGGACAGCCCCAACGGCGGGGACACCGCCTACCGGGACGGCGGCAATTACGTCTATGTGAAGCGGTTCCACGCCCCGGCGGAGTGGCGCGGGCAGACCATCGCCCTGAAGTTTGAGGGCGTCTACATGAATGCGCTGGTCTACCTCAACGGCCAGCTGGTGGGCAAACGGCCCTATGGCTACTCCCAATTCTATGTGTACCTCAACGATTACCTGAACTATGGCGGCGGCAATGAACTGCGGGTGCTGGTGAAAAACGGCGGAATGCCCAACAGCCGTTGGTATTCCGGCAGCGGAATTTACCGGGACGTGTCCCTGCTCACCGCCGGGGTGGCCACCATAGAGCCGGACAGCCTGTTTGCCGCCACCCGGGGCCTTGAGGACGGCTATGCCCTGTTGGAGATACATACCGAGGTGCGCAGCCGGGACCGCCTGCCCCATAACGTCCGGCTGGAGGGCCGCATTGTTAGCCCGGACGGGGAAGAAGCGGCCTCCTTCGCCGCCCCTGTCTTTTTGAAGGCGGGAGCGGAGGAGCGGCTGGCCCAGGCCGTCACCGTGGACAGCCCCGCCCTGTGGTCCGCGGACAGCCCCGCGCTGTACCGCTGCGAGGTGCGGTTGATGGAGGGAGACAGCGAGCTGGATGCGGAAACCGTTTCCTTTGGCGTGCGCACCCTCCAGCTGGATGCCCAGCAGGGCCTGCGGGTGAACGGTCGAAGCGTCAAGCTCCGGGGCACCTGCATTCACCATGATAACGGCCTTTTAGGCGCGGTCACCGTCCCGGACGCGGAGCTGCGCCGGGTGCGCATTTTGAAGGAGGCGGGCTTTAACGCCATCCGGATGTCCCACCACCCCGCGTCCATTCCCCTGCTGGATGCCTGCGACAGATTGGGGATGTACGTGATGGACGAGGCGTTCGATATGTGGACCCGGCCCAAGAAGGATTTGGATTACAGCCTGTTTTCCGATAAGTGGTGGCGGGAGGATGTAACCGCCATGGTGCGCAAGGACAGATCCCACCCCAGCGTGGTGCTGTACTCGCTGGGCAACGAGATCCCCGAGGTGGGGATGCCCCAAGGCTCCGCTTTGGGGCGGGAGATGGCGCGGCTGGTGAAAAGGCTGGACGCGGAACGGTTTACCCTCGTATCCATCAACGGCGCGTTCTCCGTGGGGGACCAGATAGACCGCATTATGGCGGATGTGATGCCCAGCGCGGCGCCGGAGGCGGCGGAGAACGGCAATGTCAATGATTTTATGACTGCCATGGATACGCATCTGGATGATATCGTCCGCCATCCCATCGTGTCCGAGCGCATTGAGTTTGCCTGCGCCGGCATGGATGTGGCGGGCTACAACTACATGACCGCCCGGTATGAGCCGGACGCGGTGCGGTACCCCGATAGGGTGGTGGTGGGCAGCGAGACGTACCCCCCGGAGATCGCCCGGAACTGGGCGCTGGTGGAGAAGCTGCCAAGCGTGATTGGCGACTTCACCTGGACGGGCTGGGATTACATTGGCGAGGCCGGGGTTGGCGTCCCCGCCTACCGCTTCGGGGAGGGCGGCTTCGGCGCCAGGTTCCCCTGCCAGCTGGCCTATTGTGGGGACATCGACATCACTGGTTTCCGCCGTCCGGCGTCCTATTTCCGGGAGATCGTGTTCGGACTGCGAAAAACCCCCTATATCACCGTCCAGGACCCCGCCCATTATGGAGAGCCTCTGATCAAAACCCCTTGGGTGATCAGCGACAGCCGTTCCTCCTGGAGCTGGCCGGGGTTCGAGGGCAGGCCCGTGGTGGTGGAGGTGTACGCCCCCGGCACGGAGGTGGAGCTGTTCCTGAACGGGAAATCCCTGGGGCGGCAGCCCTGCGGCCAAGATCACCGCTTTACCGCGTATTTTGAGACGGCCTACCAGCCCGGAACGCTGGAGGCCGTGGCGTGGGACGGGGGGACGGAGCTGGGCCGGATGGAGCTGGTTACCGCCGGAGGCGCCGCCTGTCTGGACGCCAAAGCGGAACCTGCCGGTGAGGAGCTGATTTACGTGAACCTGACCCTCCGGGATGAAAACGGCCTGGTGGCCGATGCCGGGGACGTGGAGCTGCGGGTTTCCGTTTCCGGGAATGCGGAGCTGGCCGGGCTGGGCAGCGGCGATCCAAAGCCCGGCTATCGCTATACAGGGAGCGAAACACGCACCTTCCATCGCCGTGCGCTGGCCATCCTGAAGCGTACGGGCGGCGGGAAAATCGTCCTCACCGCGAGGACGGATACCGGGTTGGAAACAATTTGTGAAATCCCGGGATATTGACATAACATTTTGTATTAGGAGGAGTAAACATGAGCTTTCCAAAGGATTTTCTGTGGGGCGCGGCCTCTGCCGCCGCCCAGATCGAAGGGGCCTGGAATGAGGACGGGCGCGGCGAATCCATCTGGGACACCTTAGTCCACCAGGGAAACCACGTGGCCCACGGCGAAACCGCCGACACGGCCTGCGACCACTACCACCGCTGGCGGGAGGATGTGGCCATCATGAAGGAGCTGGGGCTGAAAAGCCACCGCTTCTCCATCAGTTGGAGCCGGGTGCTGCCCGAGGGCACCGGGCGGGTAAACGAGAAGGGGCTGGACTTCTACCGCGGCCTATGTGACGCCCTGGTGGAAGCTGGCATCAAGCCTTTGGCCACCCTCTACCACTGGGATCTGCCCACGGCACTGTATGAAAAGGGCGGCTGGGAGAACCCGGACAGCCCCGCCTGGTTTGAGGAATACACCCAGGTGGTCAGCCGCGCCCTGGGGGAAAAGGTATACGGCTGGATGACCTTCAACGAGCCCCAAATGTTTGTGGGCCTTGGCTACCTGGCCGGTGTACACGCCCCGTTCCAGCCCAACAGCGGGGATAGACGGCTGAACGCCATCACCCGCCATGTGCTGCTGGCCCACGGCAGGGCGGTGTCCGTGCTGCGTGCCAACTGCCCCGGTGCGCTGGTGGGGCTGGCCCCCACCGGGGACTGCTTCCTGCCGGAGGATGGTTCCCCGGAAGCGGTGGAGGCGGCCCGTGCAAAGTCCTTTGCCATTGGCCAGGGGTATGTAATCTCCAACTCCTGGTGGGCCGATCCCATTTTCCTGGGGAAGTACCCGGAGGGGGCGAAGGAGCAGCTTGGTGACGCGCTGTACCCCATGTCCCCGGAGGAATGGGACAGTGTCAGCCAGCCCCTGGACTTCTACGGGTTCAACTGCTATCAGGGCACCACCAGCCATTTCGGTGATTCCAGCGGTTATGACGAATATGCCTATCAGGGCAGCCCCCGCACCGCCTTCAACTGGAACGTCACCGATGACGCCCTGTACTGGTCCGCCAAGTTCCTCTATGAGCGGTATCAAAAGCCGTTGATGATTACGGAAAACGGTTGTGCCTGTACGGATTGGGTGTCCTTGGACGGTAAGGTTCACGACCCCAACCGCATTGATTTCCTGCACCGCTATCTGCTGAACCTGCGGCGGGCCATTGACGAGGGCATCCCCGTACTGGGCTACCAGTGCTGGAGCCTGATGGACAACTTTGAGTGGGCGTCGGGCTACGACATCCGTTTTGGGCTGGTGTACGTGGACTACCGCACCCAGAAGCGCACGCTAAAGGACAGCGCCTGCTGGTACAAGGAGGTCATCGCCGCCAACGGCGGAAACCTGTAAAAGCCAGGCGGCCCGGCATACTGCCGGGCCGCCGCACAAAACCGACGTTCAATACTGAGGAGGAATTTTATGGCGTTCATCCAGATGAATATGCTGTCCAAATCGCTGATGCGCACCGTTCCTGTGAACGTGATCCTGCCGGTGGACAAGATGGTATTTCCCGGTATGCCGGAGCGGGGGGAAAAGCCCTACAAAACCCTTTATCTGCTCCACGGCATCTTCGGCAACTACACGGATTGGGTGTGCGGAACCCGTATCCAGCGCTTTGCGGAGGAACATGACCTGGCGGTGGTTATGCCCTCCGGCGACAACGCCTTTTACGTGGACCAGCCCGCCGCCAACAACTTCTACGGCAAATTCATCGGTGAGGAGCTGGTGGAGCTCACCCGGAAGATGTTCCCCCTGTCCCGGGAACGGGAGGACACCTTCATCGGCGGGCTGTCTATGGGCGGCTTCGGCGCTATGCGCAACGGGCTGAAATATTGCGATACCTTTGGTTACATTGTGGCCCTGTCCGCCGCCCTCCATGTGGAGGAGATGGCTGCCCGCACCAGGGACGACGGCTTCTTCATTGAGAGCAAAAGCTACGCCGAAGCGTGCTTTGGCGACCTGTCCAAACTGCTGGACAGTGACAAGAACCCGAAGTATCTTGTCAGAGAACTGAAAAAGGCGGGGAAAACCCTGCCCAAAATCTACATGGCCTGCGGCGACAAAGACAGTTTGCTGTCTGCCAACAAGGATATGGCGGCGTTTTTAAAGGAGCGGGGGGCGGACGTCACCTTTGAGGCAGGCCCCGGTGCCCATGAGTGGGACTTCTGGGACACATACATCAAAAGGGCCATCGATTGGCTGCCCACTGAGGGCGGCGGCCTCGGAGTGAACAGTGGAAATGTAGGGATCTGAACTGTGATGGGAGGGCACAAAATGTTCCATATTACAAAACTTGATCCACGGCTGTTTCAGTTTACTGATATTGCCGGTACCCACTGTTTTTTGATCATTGGAGATGAAAAGGCTGCGCTGTTGGACACCGGCGCAGGATATGGCAGCCTGCGCGAGCAGGTCAGCCGCACAACCCGATTGCCGGTGCAGGTGCTGATTACCCACGGTCATGTGGATCATGCCATGGGTGCCGGGGAGTTTCAGAACGTGTGGATGAGCCCGTTGGATGAGGCCATCTACCGTGAGCACAGCAGGACAGAAATCCGAATGGATTACATTGAGAGTTGTGCTTGGGCCGGAGAGAAGCCCCAGGTGACGGAGAAAGAGCTGAAGCCTGTGAAGCCCTTTGAGCAGCTCCACCCGCTTTCCTCCGGGGATACCTTCGATTTAGGCGGAGTTACACTGGAGGTTCACGAAGGTGCGGGACATACCCCCGGATGCGTTACAATCCTCATTCCTGAACTTCGGACGCTGCTGCTGGGGGATGCCTGCAATGAGTTTACCTATCTCTTTGACGAGAATTGCTCTACTGTGGCAGAGTACCGGAAAATGCTGCTCCGTCTGGACAGGGCAACCCATGGGCGGTACGACAGGGTACTGGTATGCCATGGGCCTTACTGTCTGGCCCCAGCGGAGCTGCTAAACAGCGTGATTGCGGTGTGTGACGACATCCTCCAAGGGAATGCGGATGCTGTGCCTGTCCAAATTCCCATCAAAAGCATCCACAGCGCATCAACTGTCATTGCAAAAGCAATGGATACCGCCACGTTTTCCCGCGTGGATGGCGGGATTGGGAACGTAGTTTATAATCCGAAGCGAATCCGCTGAGCAGAAGCGCAGCAAAAAAGTGCAGCGGGTACTCAACATATGGACACGATGGTTATATCATCCATTCGCCGCGGGCTGATATGAAAAACGCCCCCACATATGCAGGTGGGGGCGTTTTTTTGCTAATCGCGTTCCATCAAAAGTTTATACGGCTCAACCTCCAACGCGTCTGCAATCCTATAGATCATATCCAAACTCGTTCCTGTCCAGGCAATCTCTGTTTTGCTGATTCTGGAACGTTCGACACCAGCTTTTTCGGCTAACTGTTCTTGTGTCAAGCCGCACTTCTTTCGGTAGTAGGCGATGTTTAAGCCCAGTGTCCGATATCTGCTTTTGTACTCATCTATCATGGCAGTCCACACCCGTATTGTCGAAGGATTAGATGTGCTATATTTTATCTGCCTGACCAGCAGTTATCCACTGCCATAGTTTCAATATATTATCTCTAAATGAGCAAATCTGAAAAATAAACGAAGGCAAACCTCAGCGGAAGTGGTAAGATGTGGGATGACGAGTCACCACAAG
>CATJRT010000212.1 GCA_949742895.1 uncultured Eubacteriales bacterium
GGCCGTGGTGCTGTACCATGACGGCGAAGCCCTGTATCTGGCCCCCGAGCTGGAGGCCCGGGCGCAGGAGCAGCAGGCGCAATTTACCGAGGACGACCCACGGCGCGGGCTGGTGGAGTACTTCCTGGCTGTCCTACTCCCGGCGGATTGGAAAACCAGGAACAAGGAAGAGCGGCAGAGCTGGTTCATGGAGAGCGCGTCTATCAGGAAGGTTGGGGAAATCCCTCGGGAGTACATCAGCGCCGTGGAGATTTGGGCCGAGTGCTTCGGGAACAACCCAAGCCGTTTCCCCCGGCAGGACCGGGGAGAGGTCAACGCTATTCTGCGGCAGATTCCGGGCTGGAAAGAGGAAACTGGGCGTCAACGGTGCGGTCCGTATGGGCTTCAGATCCGTTTCCGGCGGGTATCCACAGGTGCGTGAATAGTTGGTATGGGAGATACAAGCGCTGTATCGCGGTATCACCGACGTATCGTAAAGAAAGATACGGGTTAGCGACAAGTATTTTAATGCGGTACGGGGTTCTGTATCTCCTGTATCACTATTGTATTAAGAAATTAAAATTAAATAGAAAAAATCGCTTTGCGCGCTTTATACGCGTATATGTATAAAGAAAAGCATTTGATACGCTACTTTAGCGACGCCGAGAATAAAGGGGGCTACGATGAAAGTTACATTTTATGGTGCCGACGCCAAAAACTGGCTACAGAAATTTTTAAGCTCTGGGCCTGAGAATATCTCTATTGTTAAAACGGTTGCTAGATCGGAGGGCTTCACAAAAGGTGAGTTGAACCGAGCAAGGAAGTTGTTGGGGGTAAAAACTATACAGCCCTCTCCCAATACCTGGCTGTGGTCTTTACCTAAAAACTCCAAGCGGTTATGAATTTGGAGGACCCTATGGAAAAAACAGTAGAGGCGTACCTGCGGGACCAAGTACGCAAGAGCGGCGGACTGGCATTGAAATTGGTCTGCCCCGGCTGGACTGGTGTGCCAGACCGCCTCATTCTCTTACCGGGAGGACGGGTATTCTTCGCGGAGACCAAAGACCTGGGGCAAACACCGAAGCGGCGTCAGAGGTATGTGCATAGTCGACTCCGGGAGTTGGGCTTCACCGTGTTTGTCCCGGACAGTAAAGAGGCGGTGGACCAGATGATGGTTTGCATCATAGAGGATTATGTGCTATGAACATCATACAAAAAATTTTAGGGTACTGTCCCGGTTGTGGAAGATGGTTCAAATACCCAAAACGCCGTCGGCAAAATACAGCATATGAAGATGATGAGAGCAACTATGTAACTTGCTGCGCGGAGTGCTTTGAAGAGATTGAAGAATACTGGGCCGAGCGATGGGCTGAGTATTATTCCAGTCGGCTGTGAGGTGGTAGGCAATGAAGTATGTACCCCACGACTATCAGATGTTTTGCATTGACTACGCATTGAGCCACCCCGCCGCCGGCCTGTTCCTGAAACCGGGCATGGGGAAAACATCTATCGCGCTGACGGCGGCGGATCGGCTTCTGTATGACAGCTTCGAGGTTTCTAAGGTCCTGGTGATTGCCCCCTTGCGGGTGGCGGAGGATACCTGGAGCCGGGAGAGTGAGAAGTGGGATCACCTGAAGCACCTGCGTGTGAGTCGGGTGCTGGGGAGCGTTCGGGAACGGCGGGCGGCGCTGGCGAGAAAAGCGGACGTGTACTGCATCAACCGTGAGAATGTCCCCTGGCTGGTGAAGGAGTACGGGCTTTGCTGGCCCTTCGATATGGTGATTGTCGATGAGCTGTCCAGTTTCCGAAATCCCAGTGCCCAGCGATTCAAGGCGCTGCGGAAGGTGCGGCCATTGATCAAGCACTTGTGGGGCCTGACGGGGACACCCCGCCCCCGGAGCCTGCTGGATCTGTGGGCCCAGGTGTACTTACTGGACCAGGGGGCGCGGCTGGGCAGGACCTTCACCGAGTATAAAAACCGTTTCTTCATCCCAGGGCGCCGGAATGGGTACGTGATTTACGAATGGATTCCCAGGCCGGGGGCGGCGGATACGATCTATAGCCTGATCTCCGATATTTGCATCAGCCTGGAGACCAAAGGCAACGTGAAGATGCCGGAGCTGGTAGAAACGGTGCGGCCCGTGGTGTTGTCCCCGGCGGCCCGGGCGCAGTACGACAGCTTGGAGCGGGACGCGATTCTGGCTCTGGAGGGTACTGTCATTGACGCAGGGAGCGCGGCAGCTGTCAATGGGAAGCTGATGCAGATTGCCGGGGGCGCGGTCTATGACGAAGACCACTGCGTCCACGAGTTGAACACGGAGAAGCTGGACGCCCTGGAGGATATTATCGCGGAGGCTGACGGGGAGCCGGTGCTGGTGGCCTATCGGTATCAGCATGAGCGAGATAGGATACTGGCCCGCTTCCCCCAGGCGGTGCAGCTGAAAGACAGCGACACCATAGCCGCTTGGAACAGGGGCGAGATTCCTATCCTGCTGGCCCATCCCGCCGGGGCGGGGCATGGGCTGAACCTCCAGGACGGCGGACACATCATCGTGTGGTTCGGCCCGACCTATGACCTGGAGCTGGACGAGCAATTCACGGACCGGCTGTACCGGCAGGGGCAGAGGTTCACCACCAGCGTGATCTATCTGGTGGCGGAGGGGACCGTGGAACAGGATGCCATGACCGCCCTGCGTGAGAAAGCCGACGGGCAGAATGCCATGATGGCCGCAATCAGGGCCAGAATCAAGAAGTACGGAGGTGTGACATGACGATGACCGTGGAGGTTTGTAGGGAACGATGGAGCGATTGACGAGTAGAGAGCCAAGGGCCAGCGGGATGCCGGGTGTGTGCTGCACCCATTGTTGCGGTAGCGATTGCCAAGCCGTACAGGGGCATTGTGATGCCGGGTGCTTGTGGGAAGAAGCTGTATGGGAGCGCCTTGCTGCCTATGAGGATACCGGCCTAACGCCGGAGGAGATCATGGCGCTGATCCCGCCACCCAATGACCCGCTGACCCTGGAGGAACTGCGGGAGATGGACGAGGATGTGGCGTGAGTAGTTCAACCAGGGTATAAAAGCCGGCGGGCACTGGTGAATGTCTGGTGGAAATCAGCCGGGATCATCCATCTAACGTTTAGCAATGGGACACATCAGCTTGCAGAGACACTGATGATCAGTGGAGCAAAAATTTACCACCGCAGGCCGGAGGTGTGAGAATCGTGAATACGGATGTGATGTTTTCTAGTAAAACGGATTTGTGGGAGACGCCGCAGGAGCTGTTCGACCGGCTGAACGACGGATTTCAATTCAGCCTTGACGTATGCGCTACCCCTGAGAACGCAAAGTGCGAGAAATATTATACGCCGGAGATGGATGGCTTGCCCCAGCCCTGGAATGGCGTGTGCTGGTGCAATCCGCCTTATGGGCGGGAAATAGGGAAATGGGTCCGTCGGGCGTGGGAGGCATCCGGGGTAGGCAGTACAGTTGTGATGCTGCTGCCTGCCCGCACGGATACACGGTGGTTTCATGATTACCTGTACCGGCAGCGGCGAGTAGAGCTGCGGTTTCTCCCTGGTAGGCTGAAATTCAGCGGCAGCAAAAACAGTGCGCCGTTTCCATCAATGGTCGTCGTGTTCAGACCGGAGGAGGGACTTTATGGCAAGAAATAAATACCCCGGTCCGTGTTACTGCTGCGGAAAGTGGATCGAGCCCGGTTACGGCCATTTTGAAAAAGTCCGCAACCCGGCACCGGGGAAATCGAAGTGGCGGATCAAATGCGTCAAGTGCGCCAGCGGCAGAGAGCTGACCGACAAAGACCCTGGCGTGATTTGGGCGAAGAAAGCGGCAAAGGAGGCGGAACACCATGACCAGTCAGCCGATTGACAACTTTCTCACTTTCCTTCGGGAGTGTGAGCAGCGGTACCACATGGCGGAGGCGGACGAGCAGGAGGCCAACGCCGTCACCAATGACATCCACCATTCCTTGGAGCTGGAGCCGCATTCGGATGATGAGGTGCTGGCGTTGGGCCTGGAGCTGGCGGATGTTCGCAGGAAGCGCCGGGCGGCGAAGGATACCCTGGCGGAGACGGGGTTTGTTCTCGCATTTATGGAAGAGAACCGGGCCTTCATCAAACGGCTGGAGAATCTACTGGGCGATGTCCGTAGGGCGGAGCGGCTATCGGAGAATCGAATTTACACACCCAGGAGAAGAGTGTAGGCTAGGCGATTCTGTGATGAAAATAGCGTTTTAGACAAGGGGGTAGTTGTTTTGACAGCGAAGGAATATTTGCGGGAGTTGAAAAGATTAGATACTTGCATAAATCAAAAGATAACGGAAAAAGACTCCCTTTATTCCGGGTCAATCGGGTCGGCGAGAACGGATGCAGTACCGGTACGCGGCTGCGAAACAACGGCGACTGTTGAAAAAACGGTTGAGCGGTTGGAAGAGTTGGAGGTGGAGATCAATCGGCAAATTGACGTTTTCGTAGATCAACGGCATACCATTATCGACCAAATCCAAGCATTGGAAAGCGAACTTTATATCTCCGTTCTATACAAGAGGTATATTGAGTTCAAGAGGTTGGAGGAAATCGCTGTTGAAATGGGCTACGCATACAAATATGTGAGTCGTGTACATGGGTGCGCGTTGCAGGCATTTTTCCGTTTGCATGAAGCTGCCATATCGGAGTACGCTTCAAAAAAAAAACAGGCGCTAACTAAAATTGGGGGAACAAAGTAGAATTTAGATGTGCTATAATGCTACCGTGGAATCTTAACCGAGCCGAGCGGCCTTCTTGAAAAGGGGGCCGCTATTCTTTTGGGAAGGAGGGGTCAGCCGCCGCGTTTCTCCTTTGCGTGGCGGTAAAGTCCGGATCGGGTGCTGGTCGCCAACAGTGCCGGGGAAGGGCAAAAGCATAAAGGAGGAAAACGACGTGTTTTCTAAGCTGAGAGGAAAGTTTATTAAAGACCCCACGTTGTATTTTGCCATGAGCATTGCGGCAACGTGGGCGGGCGTCGGGTCCCTGATGAACGGGATTACGATGGCCCAGGACTACGGCATTGTCCCCTTTCTGATCTGGGCGCTGGGGAATACTCTGGCCTGTATCATTTTTGGCCTATTTGCCCCTGCCATCCCCAAACTGCGGGATGTATTTCGGACGAATGCCATGCATCTTATCGTGGGCGTTATGTCCGTATTTCAGATCTGGCTCAACATGAATGGTATCCAAGCCATTTTTGCAAATACCGTACTGGGCGGCCGGTTCGGTATGGCCCTGGCATATGCGGCGGCGGCATTTTTCCTGATTCTGCTGATTCGGTTTGGCATGGTGAGGAATGTCCTGACCGACAACGTGAGCTGGAGCGCCGTCTATGGCGTGGCCCTGGTGCTGACGGTATGTGCAATCATCCATTCCCAGGGGAACATGAACACTTTGGCCTGGGGACTTGATGTGGTCAATCTCGGCGTCGGTATTAACAAGGGAGTGCTGCTACTCCCGGGCGCGTTCCTGTATCCGTATTTTTTTGAAATTCTGGACTACAATGACGGGAATGCGGATGGCACTAAGAGAATCAATATCCAATGGGCATTTACATTGGGCGGGCTGATGTTCGGGGCGTATCTGGCCTTTACCTTTCTTCTGGCCTGGACGAATTTCAGCCCGGTACTGAATGTGATCAAGGCGGTGCTGGTGACGCTGGTTGGAATTTCTACTCTCTCTTCTTTCCTGTACAGCGTCTATATCACATTTGGAAGGAAATTGGGGCTGGCGGTTAACCTGGTAAGCGTGGCCTTGTGGCAGCTGTTGATTCCCATGGGTGTGATGGGCGTTTGGACCCTTATGAGTACCATTCGCCTCTACATTGTGGTTGGAGCCGTCGTGACAGCCCTTATTTGGCACGTGATCGAGCGCAGAAAGGCGGCGATGATGTGAGAATTATCAAGAAACCTCTTGCGGACTTGAGGCGGCCGGAAAAAAATGTCCGTATTCATTCCGATAAGCAGATTACGGAGTTTAAGCGGTCTATCGAAATGTTTGGACAGATCAGGCCCATCGTGGTCGATGAGGCTGGCACGATTCTGGCGGGGAACGGTCTGTATGAAGCCCTGACTGCTATGGGGCGTACCGAGGCGGACTGCTATGTCGTCTCCGGGTTGTCAGAGCCGCAAAAGAAAAAATTAATGCTGGCGGATAATCGTATTTTCTCTCTGGGGGTTGACGATCTTCAGGGGTTTGACGATATCATCGCAGAGCTGGACGATTTTGACGTTCCCGGCTATGACGCGGAGCTGTTGAAGACATTGACGGCGGATTTGGACGGTGCAGTTGAGATGCTGTCTGGGTATGGCCTGATTGATGATGAGGCCAAAGCCGGGATGCAGAAAGCGGCGAACCGCTATGAGCAGCAGTCTAAGGAATATGCGCAGAGTGCGGAAGAGATTATACCCGCCCAGATTCCGCCAGTGGAGTCAGCTATTGAAGATCGTGCGGTTGCGCTTGAGCAGCGCTATGTCGTCTGCCCGAAGTGTGGTGAAAAGATATGGCTGTAAAAACGGTCGAGAGCCGTATGGACGTGGTGGCAGCTGCAAAGCGCCGTATTACCAATGTCTTTTCTAATGGCGTCCGGGTCTATATGTCCTTTTCCGCCGGGAAAGACAGCTTGTGCATGGCGCATATCGTTTACGAAAAGATTCTGAGAGGCGAGATCGACCCAAAGCTGTTGACGGTGATCTTCATTGACGAGGAAGCCATTTATGCCAGCATGGAGCAGATGGCGTTGCGCTGGCGGAAGAGGTTCCTTGCTGTAGGAGCGGAATTTCGATGGTACTGCTTGCCGCTGAAACAGGTTTCCTGCCTGCATCAGCTTCAAAATGACGAGGCATGGATAACCTGGGAACCCGGTAAAAGCTGGGTGCGAGATGTGCCGCCGTTTGCAATAACCCGTGATCCGCATTTGAAGTACACCGGTCAGATGAATTACCAGACTTTTTGTAGCGCCATCACAAAAGATGGGATACAAATGATCGGGGTCCGGGCGGCAGAATCCGTCCAGCGCCGGGTGTATTTGGCCAATGCGAATTTGAAGGCCGGCGGGTTGAGCTGTGAGAACAAGGTCTTTCCGATTTATGATTGGAAGGATAGCGATGTCTGGTTGTACATCAAGGACCACCACTTGGATTACCCGGATGCCTATATCGACCTCTACCGTGCGGGAGCGACAAAAAACTATCTGCGGCTGAGCGCGTTCTTTGGGGCGGAAAGTATCGCCGGGCTTCGGCATATTGCGGAAACGCAGCCAGAGCTATGGGCAAGGATCGAAAAGCGGGAGCCAAACGCATATTTGACACTGCTGTACTGGGACAGTGAGATGTTCAAGCGTAGCACTCGTAAGCGGACAGCCATGGAAGGTGAGGCTACGAAGGATTACCGCGAGTTATGCCGGCAGATGCTTTTCGTGGAGCCGGAGAAGTATTTCACCAATGCCGGTACCCGCCGGGTAGCCGAGCAGTACCGGAAATTCTATATCAAGAGTCATGATGTCATGCGGTCCCGCGACTTCAAGAAGATGTACGAGGCCATAAATGCCGGTGATCCCAAACTGCGGACCCTGCGGGCTATGTATGTCACGGTATATTCCGCCTATGCAAAATACGCCGGGGAAAGCGCGGCGCGGCGGGAGGTGAATACGGGTGTCTGATGTAGTAGACGTATTCGCCCCGTTGTCCACGTTGCAGTGGGTGGATCGCAATCTGCTGAAAGCCAATGACTATAACCCCAACAAGGTCAGTGAAGATAACCTGAAGTTGTTGGTGCAGTCCATCCTGACCAATGGCTGGACGCTGCCTATCGTGGTGCGCCCGGACTACACCATCATTGACGGCTTCCATCGGTGGACGGTATCGGGCCGGGAGCCCTTGCATACGAAGCTCCAGGGCAAGGTGCCTGTGGTGATTGTCGCCCATAGCGATAAGAGCGACGATATATACGGCACCATCACTCACAACAGGGCGCGTGGTACGCACCTGCTGGAGCCCATGAAGGCCATCGTGAAGCAGCTGATTGACGAGGGCAAGACAGTTTCGGAGATTGGGAAGCAACTGGGCATGAAGCCGGAAGAGATTTTCCGGCTGTCTGATTTTTCCCGTGATGATTTTTTGGAGATGATGACCAGAGGCGTACAGGGCTACAGCAAGGCCGTTATCTACAAGAAGGTGTGATCCGGCACAAGGGCGCGGGCCGCCGCTGACAGCCTCGTGGAGCGGTGGAACCCGCGCCCCGGGTGTTTACCCGTCCCGCCCGCTATCTCGTCCCCACGGGGCTGGCAGGGGCGCTGGAGAGACCGGCTTGACGGCGGGAACCGATAACGCGATAAAGGGGAGGAGGAAGTGCCGAACAGTAAAATTGAACAGCCCTGGGAGCGGCAGAAGGGCGAGAGCGCCCAGGCATTTGAGGCATTTTCCCTCTACCTGAAAATGGGAGCAGAACGGAGCATCCGGGCAGTTAGTCAAGAGTTAGGCAAAAGTAAGACGCTGATCGACCGTTGGAGCCGTACCAACAACTGGGTGGAGCGGTGCCGTGCCTGGGACAACCACCTCCAGCGGGAGGCCAAAAAGGCGGCGGTCGCAGGACTTCGGGAGATGAACAGGCGGCATATCA
>CATJRT010000213.1 GCA_949742895.1 uncultured Eubacteriales bacterium
GTAAATTCCTCCAGCGAGAAGAATTTATAGAGCGCGTTAAACTCGTCCCGGCTGTGCAGGGGCAGGAAACCCAACTCCTCCAGCAGGGGCATGGGGCGATTCTTCACGCAGCAGAATAGATTGCTCAGGTTGCTGTTGTAGTCGTTGTAGACCTCTGTGCAGCCGGGTTTGATCGGGTGGTTCAGCGTCACGGTGCCGCTGCCGCCAAACACATCTACGAAGCACTTATAGAACTCCGGGGCAAGCCGGTGAATGAGCCAGAGGAGCTTGCCTTTGCCGCCCACCCAGGGAATGAGAATTTTCAGGAAGTTTCACCCCCGAACTGCTCCAGCGCCTGCTCCAGACCATGGATGGCTGCATTTAAGCCACTCTCCATCTGCTTGAGCTGCCGGATGGTGGCGTAGACCTCCCCAGCGTTGGCGGCGAAGAAGTACCCGTCCCGGCTGCTGGCAACGGGGATGCCCTGGCGACGAAGCCGGTTCACGTACCGCCGCAGCTCGTTGCCACTGATGTGGAGGGTGCGCTCCAGCGACGCGCCGGAGACGGTGTTTTTCCGCCCCATACAGTTGGCCTTGAGGTACTCTTTTAACATTTCAACACACATTTTTGCTCCCTTCCGGACCTGTTTTCTCGAAAAAGGGCACAAAAAAGAGGGACCATTATCCTTCTTCAGGAAAACGGCCCCTTCATAATAATGATGTAGTAATCGTCAGCCCATGGACTGTTCCATCGGTTCCTGCTCCTGGGTATACTCGCGGATAAACGGACAGTTGTTGCGGGCCACGTAGCCGCTCTCGTCTGCGGTCAGCGTGTAGCCGGAGCTTTCCAGCAGATCCTCCGCGTAGCCGTCCAAGTCGATGCAGCCGGATTGGATCAGCTCATCCGGCACGCGGCAGGAGCGCAGGTGCTCCGCCACGAAGTCCGCCAGCCCCTCGTCGGGTATCCATTCGTAGCATCGGAGATTTTGCGAAATATCCAGGGCCAGCCGCAGGTTTCGGCAGCCTTCAAACTCCAGCGCGGCGGCGAATTTTTCCCTCCATTGCGGTGCGCCCTGGCCCTGCTCGTCCATGATATAGCCCAGATTCTGACCGTCGTGGAGCAAATCCCTGATCTCATCGTACTGTTCCATGAGGTTCCCCGCCTCGGGCAGGATACACAGGGCATCCAGCAGTGTGCAGTCCGACCACTCCCGGACGTTAAGCGTTTCAAGAACCAGCGATTCACACTGATAACAGCTGTCCTCCCAACTGTACGGGAAGGGCAGGCGCACCCACACGCCCTCCGGCACAGCGGCGGACGCCACCTTCATTTTGACGCTCCACCCATTGTCCCGTGGGAGGGGGCCACCCGGCTGACAAACCGGTTCGGGGGGCGTTTTCGGATACTCCACGTAGCAGTTTCCGACAAACAGGCCGGGGTGCTGGGCCTCATACTGCCGCCCCAGCTTGTCAAAGTCGAGGTGCGGCAGGACCTCCTCCGGCACATCGAAGTCCTGCTCCAGATGGAGCCGTCCCAGTTTCTCATAGCTTCCGACTGGGAAATGCACCTTATATTCGCCCAGCGACTGGAGGGTGTTGATGGCCTGGGCTGTGTCCTCGGGCGGCACCCTTTGCGTGGCGGCGGCAAGGACGGTGGCCTCCCGGACATCCAGCGTCTCCAGCCGCCGCTGTATCCAGGACTGCTCCCGTCCCTCACCGGGAAGAGCGGTCAGATATTCAAAGTCGCGGTTCAAAATCTCATCTCCATTCCGCCCTCTTCGGGCTGTTCGTTCATGCTGTGGACGGGTTGGCCGTCCTCCCGCTCCAGCAGGCCGTAGGGGGTCAGGACACTGCCACGCTGGTCAATCAGTGCCTGCCCGTAGCCGCGCAGGTCCACATACGGGATGAGCTGGGGGACGCTCTCCTCACACAGGATCACGCCCAGCTCCTCCTCCGCCACTTCCTCCGGGGAATTGAGCGACGGCGCGAAGATGTAGTTGTCCAGGCTATCCGCCAGAAGTCCGGCGTCGGAGAGGTCCTTACAGTCCACCGCTTCCAGCAGGGCTTTGTAGGCGGTTAACTCCTGCAGCTCCATCCCCGCTAGACGGCGGGCCAGCAGGTCCACGGTTTCCATCCCACCGGTCAGCCCAATGAGGGACGGCGCGGCGCAGTCCACGCAGCGCACCGGTTCCGTTCCCATAGGTTCATTCGCCGGGAATGGGAACTCCACCTGATCCCCGCTGGACGTTTCTGCTAAGATGGTATAAGCAGGTTTTTTCGGTGCGAAATTCATCGTTCTGTACGCTTGCACCAAGTCGCTGTGCCGCTCCACGTAGCCGCCGGGGTGGTCGGCGGTGCGCTCCGCCAGGACGCCGCCCTCCTGCTGGCGATGTTCCCGTCCGATGCGCTCAAAGTCAAGCAGATTGAACACCTCGTCCGGCAGGTTATTCAGACCTGGGCAGAACCCATTTTCCGCACAGAACCGCCCGAGTTGGGTGTCGTTCAGCGCCTCACCCACCACATGGCAGCACTCCGTGCTGTAGGCCAGGTCGATCAGCCGGGGCAGGCCAATGGGGGCGCCCTGTTTTGCTTCGTCCATCTGTACCAGCCCCGCCAGCGCAGTAACCTCTCTCTCGTCCAGCTCCGCGAGCTTCTCCGCCAGGGCGTTCAGCTCCGGCAGATCATATTTGCCGTCCAGGCGTTTTGACAGGAAGCCGAAGCTGTAAAGATCCCCAAGCATGAATTTTGGAGCGTCCGACTCCTCCAGATGGAGCTTGTCCAGCATATCCATCTGTTCATAGGGGGTGGCCGGGAGGTCCAGATATTCCGGAATGACGCCGTCCTCTGTAGCCTCTCTGTAGGTAAACACACTGAACACTTTAGCCAAGGGTCATACCTCCTTGTGTCTGCTCCTGTCCGAATCGTTCCTCCTCGGTCTGGATGCTCCAGCCTTTCCACTGCCAAAGGTGGACGTACAGCTCCTTGTCGTCGCCAATGTCGATCTCCCGCTGCTCAAAGCTCTCACCCCATCCGTCCGAGGCTTGTCCGCCGAGGTAGTCCTTCAGCGTGTCCAGCTCTCCAGGGGTGAGCTCGCCCTTCACCCGGCACTCCGCTACGCCCCAAAGTTTACCTTCGCGCTCCTCCACGCTGAATACCGCCGAATGGACCTTCTCATCCACCGAGTCGCTGTCGTGGTACCAGTGCATGAGCCCGCGCTCGGCCTCCTCGGGCATCCGTTCTTTCACCAGCGCCGCCAAGATCCGGTCCTCAAAGCCCACCAGGTCCCGCCCATCCATCTGAATGGGGTCTTCATCCATGCCGCCGTAGCCGTCCGGCTCGAACAGGTCGGCGGTCAGGGGCATATACAGCTTCAGAGTGGTCAGCTCGGGCGGCAGGACGGTGAAGCGGTCCTGCCCCAGCACCAACCCCAGCCCCCGCCCGTTGTCCCAGGCAATGTGGAACGTGCCCAGGCTGTCGATGCTTGTCAAGGTCCCCATGCTGCCGGGCGGGATGGGGTCCGGCTCGTCCATACCCATCTCCCGGAGTTTGATTCGGCTGCCCACGGGGTACTGCTCCCGCAGAAAGTCCAACCATTCCTTTGAAATGCGCTCCATTTTACATTCCTCCAATCTCGGGGCCCCACTGTTCATATCGCTGGGGATCTGTTCCGGGGCTGCTCCAGCCGAACATGGAACCACAGACCATTGCCTGTTCCTGGGCGGGAGTGATTCCCCGTTTTTCATTGTTGTGGTCCGCTATTTTGCGGTTTTTCTCGGCATCGCCGGTATCCCACTCAGAGGGGTAGTAGCCCTCCTCACCTTTCTTAATGCAGATGAGCCTGCCGTCCACCTGACTGACCGACCAGCACAGCTCCGGCAGCCCCTGGGCGAATTCAGGGTCGAACCGTTCTTCCTCTGTCATAATGCTCCAGTCGTCGGAATTCCAGAGGTGGACGCTGAGATCATCCTTTCCCACCCTGATTTCCCGCTGCGCGAACCCCTCGCACCAGCCGTCCGATGCCTGTCCGCTGATGTAGTCGGTCAGCGTGACCATTTCTTCAGGAGTAAGGGCGCTGGACAGCCTGCACTCAGCGACGCCCCAAAGCTCATCCTCTCTGGACTCAACGGTAAATACCACGGATCTGACCTTCTGGTTGACGGTGTCCTCCTTGCCATACCAGTGCATGATGCCTCGCTCGGCCTCATCCGGGTGCTGATTGTCATGCAGGGCCTGTCGGATCACGTCCTCATACCTCAGCAGATCCCGGCCACTCAGCTCGGTCGGGTCATCGCGGCCTCGCCTGGTGCGGTCAGCGGTCAGGGGCATGTACAGCTTCAGGGTAGACAGCTCTGGCATGAAATCCGACCGCTCTCTTGAAATTTGCTTCATGTTCAAATCCCTCCCATCGTCATTGTGGGTCCCTCGTCCTGCTCCAGCTCCTCGGTCTGGTCAGGCGTGGCCTCATAAATTGTGTTTCTGCCGTAGGTGATCCTGGTGATATCCTCCGCACGATAGTCCGCGTACTTCCCAAACATCCGCTCAAACTCCCGGCGGTCCTGGGCGGGGATGTCGTAGCTGCTGTAGTAGTTCCGGTATCCGGTCAGGGATTCCGCCGCTGCTTTGAAGGTCAGTTCCCCCTCTGGCTTTACCACCGTAACCGTCACCATTTTGGCCCCGCTGTCCCTCACCGCGTCGGTTATTGCCTTCATGCGGTGGATGGGGCTGTCCTCGTCCTGGAGCAGGGCCACATATTTATGCCGCAGGGCGTCATTTTCCAGGAAAGTCAGCAGAGACTGCTCCTGGTGGTCTTTGATGTACTGCCCGGCTTCCCTTTCAACAAGTGCATCCGGGGTTTGGAGGTAGGCCAGCATGGTATCCTCATCCCAGCCGCTTAACCTATAGTCGGAACGAAAGCGGAAGTCCGGTTCCTGCTCGGAGAAGTACGCCCGAATCGCCTCCTCCCTTGCGCCGTACTGCCGGTAGTAGTCCAGGCGCCGCTTGGTTTCCTCGCTGCCAAGTTCGGTGATGGTCAAGTTTTTTCGGTCATCTGCAAGCAGTTCCTCTACGCGGCGGTTGACCTGCTCACAGAAGCACCTGCGCAGGTCATCGCTGTCCATGCGCTCGATTTTCGCCAGGCCATCCACGGTGCAGGCGAGCCTGTAATCCACAAGGCGGAGAGAGTGATCCTGCCGGAGGTACAGCCCGCAGAAGGAGAAGTCGTCATTCTGATGGATGCCGGGAATGCTGTAGTTCGTATCGCAGAAGAGGTAATTGATTCCCTCTGTCTTCGGCAGGGAGATGATCGTGGTGAAGTTGTCCTGGTTTTTTCCTCTACTGATCTGGAGCGGAGCACCACCATCGGCGTCCAGCCGCCTCAGAAATTCTTCGCGGGGGATTGGCCCGTGGAGTGATTGCATCATAAGGTCGGCCCTCCCATCGTCATGCCCGGTTCATCGTCCTGCTCCAACTCCTCGACCAGAGTGGGCGGGGCCTGCTCGGTCAGGTCTAATTCCAGCTTCTGCGCCTGTTTGTCGAAGCAGCTCAAATAACACTGGTAGTCACCTTCGATTGGATTGCACCGCAGGCGGTAGAGGTAGCGGTCTGTCTCCACCGTGAAGCCATAATTTTGACAGCAGGTCCCGCCCTTGATTTCCCCGCCGTGCTGCCAGCAGTAGCGCCGCATGGAGGAGAGGCTCTCCAGGACGCTTTGGCGCAGTTCGCCTATCACCTGGCCCAGCTCGGCTTTGAACTCCGGGGTGTTCAGCGCCTCGGGACCCCTCGGCCACCAGGTGTGCCAGAATTCCTTGCCCTCATACCCGAAATCAATGCGGACGTGTCCTATTGCTCCCTGTTTTTCGTCCTCCTCCGGCGTTTGAGCATAGAAAAATCCCGCCTCCATGGGGGAAGCGGGACGCAGAACATATTTTCTTGGGTCCTGGGGGCAGGGGAGATTTTGTTCCTCACAAAATTGCGCCAGCGTGATTGGCCGTCCTTCGGCAAACAGTTGGTCCTTCACCCGGCGTTCCATCGTAGTGTCCCGCTTCAGCGGAACGGGCGAGAGGACGGCACCCGTGCGGTAGACCACAGCGAGGTCCGTCAGAATGAGGGGCTTGTCCGGCTTCTGGTCCGTGCCGCAGAGGTCGTAGCAGTGCCATCCGTCGGGGACCTCCTCCCGGGGAATGGTCCCCTCGGTGTAGAGGGCATTCTTGCCGAACAGCTCAATGGGGTACATATGGTCCTTGTAAATGTCTGTGTACAAATTTCTCACTCCTTTTTCGTGCGGTGAACACACCAATATCACAACCGGCAGAGAAAGTCCAGAGAAACTTTTTACATCATCACCGGGCCAATCACCGGGTGGTCTTTGGTTGTCTGAACCGTTTTGATGAGGCAGCTTACTCATCCTCACTCTCGTCCTGCTCCGTGGACTTGTCCGGCTGGCCGGGTTTCGGGCAGGGCCCTTTTTCCCGGCAGACATCAGGCGCAGGGGAATGCTCAGACCTGGAGGGGTCCATCATCAGGCGCTCCAGCCCCTCCAGCCGGGTGCCGCCCATGAAATACTTTGCCATTTTTCGGGTATTCCTTTCTCAGATTTTGTATTTTGGCATCCCGAAAAAGGGCAAAAGAAAAAGGCCATCGCCCTTTTCGGGAAACGGCCAACAAACGTTGTGGTTATTCAGTTTTACAGAGGTAGACCAGCGGGAAGATCCCCCGGATGTTCTGCTCAAAGCACGCTGCCATGTCCGGGCTGAAGACTCCGCAGGCCCCTGTCACGATCATCCGCACCGCCTGTGGCCTGGGAAACGCCGGCTTATAGACGCGGGGGTGGAGAAGGGCATCGAAGGCGTCCGCCATACCCACTACCTGCACCCACGGTGCAATCTGGTTCCCGGACAGGCCGTCCGGGTAGCCGCCGCCATCCCATCGCTCATGGTGGTGGCGGCACACATCGCACAGCAGGGGAAGGTCATCGCTGCAGGAGAACTCCGGGCTTTCCAGTAGCATCCTGCACCCCGCGATGGTGTGGGTTTTCATCACGGCGAACTCCTCTGCCGTAAGGGACGCAGGTTTGTCCAAGATTTCGGGCGGGATAGCGCCCTTGCCGATGTCGTGGAACCCGGCCAGCGTAGCGTAGTGCTCGATCTCCTCCCGGGAGAGGCTGGGAATCACGCCGCAGGCGGAGAACAGGCAGAGCAGTTTTTTCGTCAGCATCTCAAACTGGGTGCTGTGGGGAATGTGTTCGGTCTTGTTGTCGGTGTTCAAGTTATCGTCTCCTCGTTGATAGAATAGGGAGTGCTCGGCTGAGTTCTGAGCGTCCCACTTTATATTGGCACCCCGAAAAGGGCAAAAGAAAAAGACCATCACCCTTTTCGGGAAACGGCCAACAGGGTATTGCGCTGGATCAGCAGAAAGTCATCCCGCCAGTATCGGGCGGTTCCAGCTCCAACTCCTTCTGGTTAGACTGCTCCACCCGCTGTGCCAGGTCGGGGACGGTGCGCTCGATCTGTCCGGCAGCGGTTTCAAGGAGTTTCCGCCGTTCTTCTGTGATGGGATAATCGCTGTCCAACGTTTCGTGGATACAGCGATAGATCTCGGTCAACTGCTCGGGGGCAAAAAGGGCACTATCGTGGACCAGCCCGGAGCGGACGGCGAAGTCCTGCTTTGCGGCGGTGTAGCTGTCCGCCCCGCCGGGGCCGTAGTAGTGCCCTTGGGTAACCCCGGTCTTGTCGTAGCTCCAATCCCAGGTAACCATCTGGATGCCGTATTTCGTCTCCTGACCTGCCAGGACGGACCCATTGAAATCAGCCAGCAGTTTGAACTCCTCGCTCAAACCGCTGGCCTTCAAAACAGGCGCCGCCTCCATCTGCCTCATATACTCGGCGGTAACGCCAGCAATGTCAATCACCTTGTCCAGGGCCTCAGTCCGGGCCTCGCTGGCCACGTCCTCTTTCCGGTACCTGATACTGCCGCCCTCGGTAGCAACGCACAGGCGCTTGCCGTCCAGTTCCACTGGCAGGAGGTTGTCCGCTTCAGGGCCGACGGTGAAACCCGCCCACTGGAGGTTCAGGGTGAGCTCTCGGAAATATTTGTTCTCTGTGGTCATTGTGATAATCTCCTCCTAACAAATGAAAAAAGCCGGTTCATATGGCCTTTGAACGACCAGTGAACCGGCGAATCGGATGAAACGAATATGTAATTTTTTTGGCTGAATTGTCCGGTGCCCTTTTTGAATCAGCCCATTTTCAA
>CATJRT010000214.1 GCA_949742895.1 uncultured Eubacteriales bacterium
CAGCGTGATTCCTGCCGGGGTACTTCCCCGAATTGTAGATACCCCTGTCAGGGGGAGGCCAAGGCCCCTCCCTGGTTTACGTCCCTTACTCCGGTCCATCTGCGCTGCTCACGGCGGCTCAGCACTTCTTTGCTGTCACACTTTTTGCCTGTTCGCGGCGCACAGCTTCCCTAGTGGCTGGACGCTCGTTCAGCGCTTAATGGCAGCCGCAGCTCGTGCCGTGGTCGCCCAGCTTGAAGGACGCGCACTCGGTCTCACCGCAGGCGCACACGCTGTTCTGGCAGCAGCCCACATGAATCTCGTTCAGCGTGCAGCGCTGATCCTTGTGGTAAGCACAACTGTTCACAGAGCACTTGATGCTGGGATTGGTCTGGTTCGTCATGGTCGTTTCCTCCTTGTTTTCCGAGTTACCCAAGGAGTATGCCCTGCCACACCGGGCATTATTCATCCGCTTTTTCCGCAGAGGTCAACTCCGACTCCTCCAGTTTCTCCTGTGCGGCGGGACGGCGCTGGAACCGGGGAATAAACCGGGGCGCAAACCAGCCTTTGCCCCGGCCCTTCACATAGAAATAGCCGATCGTGGAAAACACCACCGCACCGACGAAGTTGACGAACAGGTCCTTCATGGTATCCACAATGCCCAAGTCCAGATATCCGCCCAGGCCCAGCGGCATCTGCGTACCGTCCTCCAGTACCAGGATCACGTCCTGGATGCCCTTGACCACCACGGCGGCGGTACCGTGATCCGGGTCCAGCTTGACGGTGGAGATGATGTTCAAAATCGTGTCCTTCTGCATATCGAACAGAAACCAGCGGTCCATAGCGAACTCGAAGAACTCCCACAGCACACCGATGGTCATGGAAAAACAGAACGCCGTAACCGCCATAAAGAAGGGAGACAAGCTCAGGGAAACCTTCTCTTCCCTGTTGAGGATATCTACCAGGGCAAAGCCGATGGCGGCGCACAAAAAGCCGTTCATGGTGTGTAGCATGGTATCCCAGTGCCGGAATTGCGTATAATAAGACTGTATCTCGCCCAAGATCTCGGCCGCATAGATGAACAGCAGGATGATGATCTCCAGCGTGTCCGGCAGATCGATGTGCAGCCGCCGCTCAAAGGCGGAGGGCAGCATAAACAGCACCAGGGTGAGCACGCATAAAAGCACATTTTCAAAGTTCCCGTTGAACACCTGGGCCACCAGCATGGCGACCACCGACAGGCGCAGCACGAAATAGATGGTATACACCACCTTTTTGTTCTCCACATGCCGCCATTCATGGCCCACAGGCTTCCTGGCTTCCCGTTTTTTCATTTGTGGTCTCCTTCCAATGTCAGTGTACACCCTCCGCCGCATAGTATGTATTCGGAGGTGATAATATGGATTTACGAAACAACCAGATCACACTGGGCGAGCTGTGGGACGACCCAAAGAGCCGGACCGTTTTCCAGAAGCGCATCCCTATGCTGGCCAAGCACCCGGTGAAGGGCGCGGCCCGCACCGTGACCCTGGAGCAGCTCTATGACTTCATGTCCAGTTGGGTGCCGGGCATGATGCTCAACGGCGTGATGAAGGATCTCAAGCAGCTCTGACCCGCTACATCCTGGCAAACATACCATACCAAAAAGAGGCCCCGCTGTCAACTGACAGCGGGGCCTCTTTTTCTGCTTTATGACAAACAAGCGCCCTCACACAAATAGCTGAGGACAACTTCAACAGACATCTGCAATTCCTCTGGAATTTCCGTGCGCCCTGGCAGTACGGCTTGATATGCCGGAGTATCATTTCGCTCCACATTGTAAACGGGGCAGGGAAGGCCAAGCCGCCCGACCAGTTGGTTCAGAAAGGCGGTATAGTCGGACACATCTCGGGTGCCTACATGGAACACGCCCCGCAGGTCATGCTCCAGTATGAAAGAAACCCACCAGGCAATCTGTGCGTCCGTCGTGTAGTTGACCGACAGATTTTCGTAGGTCTGGATAGAGTTGCCCGCCTGGGTGTGCTCCAGCAGGGTATGAAGCCTGGGGCAACTCCTGCCCCAGACTTCCGGAGGACGCAGGATGACGCACCGGTCCCCCAAGCGCGCCTGGAGGAGCCGTTCGCACGCGATTTTGAACTGTCCGTAGACGGTGTCCGAACAAAGTGCGTCTCCTTCGTAGTGGGGCTGGGACAGATCACCGTCGAACACGTTGGCCGTGGAAAGATAAACAAGCCTTCCATGATGCTGGCACAGGAAATCAGCTAAAAGCCGATGGGCCTCCATTTGACGGGTAAAATCTCCGCGCAGGCAGGATACCACTACGTCTGGACAAACCTGCTCCAGAAGGGGTACAATAAACTGCGGCTCACCCAAATTAAAGCGGAGCACGGCTGGACTGCTGTCATGGCCGCCAGGGGTGCGGCAGGTGCCGGATACGGTGTGCCCTTCCGCCTGAAGCGCCTTCACTATAGCGGACCCGGCCAGCCCGGTGCCCCCCAATACCAACGCCTTCACAGCTTACCGCCGCTCCGCGATTTTCCGCCCGGTGGGCGTGGCGGCCAGTCCGCCCTGGCCCGTCTCCCGCAGGGAGGACGGCAGCGTTTGGCCTACCGCACCCATAGCGTCGATGACCTCGTCGCAGGGGATGCCGCCCTCCAGCCCCGCCAAGGCCATGTCGGCGCAGGCCATGGCGTTCACCGCGCCCATGACATTGCGCTTGATGCAGGGCACCTCCACCAGCCCCGCCACCGGGTCGCACACCAGCCCCAGCACGTTTTGCAGCGCCATGGCGCAGGCTGCGGCCATCTGCTCCGCCGTACCGCCACGGGCGTGGACCAGCGCGGCGGCGGCCATGCCGGAGGCGGAACCCACCTCTGCCTGACAGCCGCCCTCCGCGCCCGAAATGGACGCCCGGGAGGCGATGACCTGCCCGAACCCGGCGGCGACGTACAGACATTCCACCATGACCTCATC
>CATJRT010000215.1 GCA_949742895.1 uncultured Eubacteriales bacterium
TCATCCAGTGCAAACACGACGGTCTTGTAGCCGTCACGCTGGAAGATTTCCGCGTGGACGGGGACGGGCAGCAGGCCCTTCTCCATGATCTCCTTGCGCTTTTTCTTGCTGATGCCCTTTACCACCGCGTTGAGGCAGGCGCCCTCGGCAATCTCCACCTCGCCGTAAGCAAAGTTGCGGGAGCCCAGCGCGTCATACTCCGGCTTGGAGGACAGGGCGGCGGGCATCACGATGGACTTCATCACGACTTTGCCGCTGATCTGCACCCATTCGGTCTCCAGGTTGCCGCAGGTGTTGCAGGCATATACCGGGGGAAACTCCACCGCGCCGCAGGCCGGGCATTTGCGGCCCAGAATTTTCCCCTCTTCCAGACTTTCATAGAACTTTTGAACGACTTTTTCCAATTTGATCGCCATGATCGAAACCTCCTATCAAAATCGTCAATCCATGATCCTGAGCATCACAGCCGCCACGTTCTGGGATCCGCCGTAACCGCGCAGCAGGGTGGTTTTGGGCTGCTTCTTCACCTGACGCTCGCCGCATTCGCCCCGCATTTGCATACAGGCCTCATAGATGTCCGCCATACCGGAGGCGGCATGGGCGTGGCCGAAGGAGGTCCGGCCGCCGTTGGTGTTAATGGGCTTGTCGCCGTCATAGGCGGTGCGGCCCTCGCAGATGTACTTCCAGCCCTCGCCGTAGGGCAGGTAGCCCGCGATCTCGGCGGCGATGAGGTGGGAGGTAATGATGAAGTCGTTGGCGAAGAACAGATCGACCTCCTCCGGCTTCACACCGGTTGACTCGTACACCTGCCGGATGGCCTCCTCGGTGGCCCGGATTTCAAAGTGGGGGTTGGTGGCCTCCATGCAGGAGCAGCCCACGCCCAGCACCTCCACAGGCTTTTGCTTCAGGTTCTTGGCAATCTGGGGGATCATGTCGGTGGCGCACACGATGCAGGCGGCTGCGCCGTCGCACTTGCGCTCGATACACTCCGCCCGGAGGAAGTCGCCCATCCTGGGATTGTAGGGAGAGCGCATATAGGACATCACATCGTCAAAGCCGGCCTCCTTGGCAATCTCGGCAAACTCCTTGCGCTCCAGAGCCAGAGGGTTCTTGGCGGCGTTGCGGCGATTATTGATGGCCATCCAGTTCAGGGTATCGTCCATGTCCTGGGCGCTGATACCCCGGGTGCGGACGTAGTCCTCCGCCGCATCGTCGTAGATCAGCTCCATGGGGGCCATGAAGGCGCGGGCATAGTTGCGGTCATACAGCCACTGGGTGGTGGCCAGGAAGCGCTCCATAGTCATCTTGTCCCGCTTGTAGGGGTGCTTTTTGGTCTCCACGTTGTCTGCGGGGAAGGGCGTGCTGTCGCCAAACTCCACGCAGCCGGTGAGCACACAGTTATACTTGCCGGAGGCCACGGCGTTTACCGCCTGCTCAATGGCCAGATAGCCGGTACAGCAGGCCTCGGAGTGGTGGATGGACGCCTTACCCTTCATGCCGAACCAGTTGGCGATCTGGGAATTGGGTGTGAGGTAGTTGGAGCCGTTGAGCGGGCTGGCCTCGCCGTGGAAATAGAACTCCACATCCTTGGCAGTGACGCCTGCGTCCTCCATGGCCTTCAGAGCCGCGTAGCCGAACAGCTCACCTTCTGTCAGACCATTGGTCTCGGGATTGTCCACCGTGTACATGAACGGGGTGCAGCCCACGCCGATGATCGACACGCTCCTGTGGTACTTGCCTGGATGGGTCTGGTTCATACGAATCGTCCTTTCTATCATCAATTTGTTGAAACAACAGCAGTACAGGGCCTGTGCTCAGCACAGCAGTGCGCAGGCGGACAGCGCCGTAAAGCGCAGCTCCATCGGCTCAGGTGCGGCGCAGGTAAACAGGTGGCCGTCGTAGCTCAGGCTCTCCCAATGCCACGGCGCACCGGACCGCAAGGGGGAGAACGTCCACCTCTCCTCCGTCAGGCCGCAGCCCTCCGCCTTTAACGCGCTCTCCAGCCGAGTCCAAAGCAGGCAGAAGCTCTCCGGCTCCGGATGGGCCGCCAACCAATCCAGCTCCGCCTGGCCGAACGCCCTACGGGGCAGCACATGGGGCGGGCGTACCGGCTCTGTATCCACCCCCACAGCCTGTCGGCTCACCGCCAGCGCCGCGTAACGTCCCGCGTGGGACAGGCTGAACTCCACCCCTCCCACAGCCAGGGCAGGCTTTCCCAGCGGACCGATGGACAAATCTTCATCCTCCTGCACCCCCAGCACCCGGCACAGCAACAGTCCGGCGGCACAGCAGAGCAGCCGTGCGTCCCGCACCCGGAAGGACAACGCTTCCTCCCGCCGTTTGGGCGTAAGCAGGGAAAAACACGCCTCCTCCCGCCCTGCCAGGGCTGAGGCATCCGTCAGATAAAGCCGCACCGCGCTCATGCTTTTCACTCCCCGCCGCAGGACGGCCATAGGCACGCCGGATTGGTAAACAGTACCGAGAACTGCGTGGAATCGCATTATTTGAAGGAACGCGCTACATAGAAGCTCCCGGCACTGGCACAGAGTTTTTAAAAATTACACAAAAACCCGCCGCTAAGCATGATAATTATAAGGGAATCTCACAATACTTTCAAGCAATTTTGGCCCGACAAGTATCGGAAATTCCGGCCCCCGCTCAAGTCAATTATCAGACAAACATCGGAATACCGCCACCGGGGCATCCTTCGCCCTTTTACAGCAAATCATCTGGGTATTTGTCGCCTCTCCCACATCTATGTGGCAGGATATACAAAAACCGGCATATAATTTTGTGCAGCATATCCATTGCGCAGAGGAGCTGGACGTGATAACATAACCTCTATCAGTAAGAATACGAATTCTTAGGAGCCATATCATGATTACGATGACGGAAATCGCAAAATTGACTCATGTCTCCCAACCTACCGTTTCCCGTGTGCTCAACGGAAGCACTACGGTAGCCCCGGACATACGGGAACGGGTGCTGGCCTGCGCCAGAGAGCACAACTACCAATTCAACGCTCTGGCCAAAAGCCTTCAGGGCCATCGTACCATGCTGATGGGTGTGCTGGTCACCGACATTTCCAACGGCTTTTTTGCTGATCTGGCCAAAGCCATCGAGACCCAGGCCAAGCGCCGCGGCTACAGTATCATTCTGTTCAACAGCGATTATGACTCCGACCGGGAGCAGGAATACCTGAACGTTCTTCGCCGCTACCGGGTGGACGGGGTGATCGCTGTACCGGTATGCCAGGAAGGTTCCAACTGGTCCCAACGTACCCAGCATCTGGAGGTTCCTCTTGTGGTGGTAACCCGACAAGTGGACGGACTGGACTGCATCTATCTGAACCACAACGAGGCCAGCAGGCAGGTGGCGCGCCACCTGCTCAGCCAGGGCTGCGGTCGGTTTTTGTATATCGGTCGGGACCAGGACCTGAAATATACAGGTTTTCAGCGGGAGCTGCTTGGCCTGAACCGGTTCAGCCTGGTGGACTGCATGGACTTTCGGAATGATGAGCAGCTCAAAAAAGATTTGTTGATTTATTTCCAGACATCCGGCCCCAAGCCCGGCATCTTCGCCTGCAACGATATCTGCGCCCTGCGGGTGCTGCGCGCTCTGGGCGAGCTGGGCATATTGGTTCCAGAGGACGCAGGACTGGTGGGCTTCGACGACACCGATATGGGCCGTTACCTCTCCCCCGCCCTGACCAGCGTGTCCCAGCCGCTGGAGGAGATGGCCCTACAAGCAGTAACCAGGCTTCTCCAGCTCATTGAGCGTCCCGGACAGTATCCGACCATCAGCTCTCCCCTGCGGGCGTCGCTGGTAATCCGGGAAAGCAGCATAAATAAAGGGAACGGGCTGATTTGACACAGCCCATTCCAGAACGATACTTAAATGATAAGGAGATTGATCGCATGGACATTACATCGCTGGGCGAAATCCTAATTGACCTGACCCAAACCGGGGTCAACGAGCATGGCGTTCCCCTTTTTGCTGCCAATCCCGGCGGCGCTCCCGCTAACGTGGCGGTGGCGGCCTCCCGGCTGGGGGCGTCCGCCGCCTTCGTTGGTAAAGTGGGCAACGACGGCTTCGGCGCCTATCTGCGCGGCGTACTGGAACAGGACCGGGTGGAGTGTTCCGGCCTGCACACCGGGGACGCCGCCACCACCATGGCAGTCGTCACCGTAGATGAAAGCGGTGAACGCAGCTTCCGTTTCGTCCGTGGCGCGGACCGGGACCTCTCTCCCGCTGAAGCAGAGGGCGCATCCACCGGCGCTAAGCTCCTCCACTTCGGCTCGGTGAGCCTGACGGCTGATCCCGCCCGCACCGCCACCCTGTCTGCCGTCAGGGAGGCCCGGGATACAGGGGTGCTGGTGAGCTACGACCCCAACTACCGGGAGGCTCTCTGGCCCAGCCAGGAGGAGGCCGTTGAATGGATGCGCCGTCCCCTGAATATGGTGGACGTACTCAAAATATCCGAGGAGGAGCTGCCTCTGCTCACTGGTATGTCCAATTTGGAGGAGGGCGCCCGTATGCTGGAGGAACAGGGCGTGAAGCTGGTGCTGGCAACTCTGGGCGGCGACGGCGTATTCTGCCGCTGGCAGGGGCAAAGCTGGCATCAACCCGGCATCCCTGTCAAGGTGGCCGATACCAACGGTGCGGGGGACACCTTCCTGGGCGCGGTGCTCAGCCGCCTGTGCCGCCGGGAGGGCGGGCCGTTGAACGGCCTGACCTGCGCAGAGCTGAAAGACATCCTGGCCTTTGCCAACCGGGCAGCAGCCTTCACCTGCTCCCGCAGCGGAGCCATCCCCGCAATGCCCACCTTGAGCGAACTGTTCAACGAGGATGGAACCGCCCGTCTGCCATAACGGTGCAAACCCCGTTCGGCAGAAGGTACGGCAGCCGGACACACAAGGATATATGAGGATATTTTTTGAATCTATATGATTGGGGCCGCAGTGCTGTATGAAAACAGTACTGCGGCCTTTTTGCGCAAAACGATGACTATCTCAAAAAATGGCTATCCCTTTCCGCTCCGGCGGAGCACTCCCAGCAGCAGCCAAAACGCAGTAATCAGCAGCGTCACGTTGGCATAGCTTGCGGCAGCGACCGCCCCTGCCCCCACCAGCAGCCCCACCAGACAGCCCGCCGCCGCGTCAGCCAGCCGGTCTGCCCAGTCTGGCTCCAGCCACTCCGCCAGCAGATTGTAAAATACTCTTCCCCCATCCAGCGGCTGAATCGGCAGTAGATTGAACACGCCGATTCCAAAGCTCAGTACCGCTGGAAGGTAACAATTTAACGCCATGGCCGCGCTGCCTGCCAGCAGGTTGGCCGCCGGTCCGGCCAGCGCTACCAGACTGTCCTGACCGTAGGACAGCGGCGCAGAATAAGAAAAGCCAAGCTCAGCGCCCACCACTGTCAGAGCCAGCCGCTCTACCCGTCCTCCAAAGACCAGCGCCGCCGCTATGTGGCCCAGCTCATGAAGTAGGCACGCCAGCAGCCCCCAGACCAGCAATCCAACTCCCTCGTCCAGCCAGAACAGCGCCCCCAGCAAAAGCAGAAAGCCCGGGCTGGCCTCCACTCGGGGCCGTTCATGGGAGGTCCACATAATACGCCGGATCCAGCCGGATGTTGTCCTTTTCAATGGTCAGATGAAGGTGCGGTCCGGTGGCGTCTCCTGTCTGTCCCACCAGGGCTACTGTCTGCCCGCAGCTCACCGTCTCCCCCTTTCGGACCAGCAGCTTGCTGCAATGGGCATAAAAGCTGCTCACGTTGTTGTCATGTCGAATCTTCAGATACTGCCCAAAAATATCGCTCTCACCAATATACTCCACCGTACCGTCGGCAAAGGCCCCAATTTCCGTCCCCTCTGCCGCGCCGATGTCCAGCGCAAGGTGAAACTCATTTTTCCCGCTACTGGGATGGTCCCGATATCCGAACGAAGAGGTGACCGCACCCATCACCGGTACAGCAGTCTGTTCCAGCCCCAGCTCGTAATGGGCAAAGCTCACGTTGGAGGGCAGCTTGACGCCGTCGTCTGTGTACTCCTGAGCTACCGCCGTTACTACCTGCGCCTGGTCAGGTTCAGGCTGTACAGGCTCCGACGGCGCCGGTTCCGGACTTTCCGGCGGTTCCGGTTCCGGGCTTTCCGGCGCGGCAGAAGAGGTCTCTGGTCCATCCTGAAGCAGACCGCCGGAGACGGGCCCACTGCCTGTCATAGCTCCTCCCAATCCCGTCAACACACCATTTCCGCCGAGATAATGCACGCTTTCCACCGGCGTGATACCGGACAAATGCGATGCAGATAAATCGGACTCTCCCTGTTCTTCCGCCGATTCGCCTCCGAATACACTGGCGCACAATCCTTCAAAAGCACTCTGCACCGGTTCTCCCTCCGACACCGCCCGGCCAAACTCCGCAAAGGCCGCCTGAAAGTCTACGTCGGCGGCCATTGCCCGCTGCCAAAACTCCAACTGTCCGGGGAACACCCCTCTGCCCACATATACCAGCAGGAACAGCGCCAGGCTGACCAGCAGTTGAAGCAACCGCCTGCCGTCTCCTTCTGTCCCATTTCCTGGCGCGGCGTGCTTTGTCCGGGATGCCGTTCGCCGGCTCCCACCCATTGACCTTCTTCTGTACGCGGCGTCCATAGCCACTCCTCCTTGTCCACAGGATCCTGCTTCTACTCTATGTCGCTCTCTGCCCTCTTATGCGTCCGTACCCCAGCTTCCTCTTGACGGACGGCATAATATTTGTGTAAAATGGCAGTATGATTGAATTCGGAGGTCGAAATGAATATTTTAGTTATCGACGCGCAAGGCGGCGGAGTGGGCCGGCAGCTTGTCTCCGCCATCAAGCAACGGCTCCCAGATGCCGTTGTCACGGCGGTGGGTACGAACAGCGCCGCAACATCCGCCATGCTCAGGGCGGGCGCAGACCATGCGGCTACCGGCGAAAATGCCGTTTCCGTCAATTGCCGGAAGGCAGATGTCATCGCCGGCCCCATCGGCATTGTGATTGCCGATGCACTTTGGGGCGAGATCACGCCGGCGATGGCAGCGGCTGTAGGGCAAAGCCCCGCCACCCGAATTCTGATCCCCATAAACCATTGCGACAACATTGTCGTAGGCGTATCCGAATTGAGCGTCGGCACACTCATTCAAAGCGCTGTTGACGCCATATGCCGGCATCCTCTCTGCCTTGAAAAAGGGCCCAACTCCATTTGACATTCCCGCCAACGCCGTCAAAGATTGCACACAGACCGGCCTCGAAGTCTTGCTCCGGGGCCGGTCTGCTGCCTACATCACATCTTCAGAGAACCGGAAAAGTTCTCCACCGCTTCGCCCACGGCCTTGATGGCCTTGCCTGCGGCCTTCTGTGCCGTCCGCTTCTGCTTCTTTGGCATCAACGCCATGCCCAGCGCCGCCCCGGCCATCATAGTAGCCCCCGCAATGGGCAGTACCACCGTCTTATTTATTTTCATGACAAATCCCTCCTTCGCGACCTTAGTCTGCCCGCTTCCCGCGGTTTCATAAGGACAAAGGAGGGATTTATTTTGGAAATTTTTTGACTGCGTTCGTTTATTCTGTTCGAAGCGCCAGCGACACCGGGCAGTGGTCGCTGCCCTCCACATCCGGGTGGATCGTCGCTTCCTCCACCTGCCCAGACAGCCGGTCGGACACGATGAAATAGTCGATGCGCCACCCCACATTGTTCTTCCGGGCGTTAAAGCGGTAGCTCCACCAGGAATACGCCCCTTCCCGGTCAGGATAAAGATACCGGAAGGTGTCCGTGAAGCCGGATCCCAGCAGCCGAGTCATGGCGGCCCGCTCCTCGTCGGAAAAGCCTGCGTTCCCCCGGTTCGTTTTGGGGTTTTTCAGGTCGATCTCTTCGTGGGCCACGTTCAGGTCACCGCAGTACACCACTGGCTTTGTCCTGTCCAGGCTTTTGAGATAACTGAGCAGATCTTTTTCCCACTCCATGCGGTAGCCCAGCCGGGCCAGTTCCCTCTGGGCATTTGGGGTGTAGCAGTCCACCAGCCAGAAATCCGGATATTCCAGCGTAATCAGCCGCCCCTCATGGTCATGCTTGTCCAGGTCCATGCCATAGCTCACGCTCAGCGGCTCGTTCCGGGCAAAGATGGCAGTACCGGCGTATCCCTTCTTATCTGCCGAATTCCAAAATTGATGGTAGCCCGGCAGCTCCACCTCCGCCTGTCCACGCTCCATTTTGGTCTCCTGGAGGCAGATAAAATCCGCGTCCAGCGCCAATACCGACTCTGTAAATCCTTTTTTCATACAGGCCCGCAGGCCATTTACATTCCATGAGACAAATTTCATGACGCTTCCCTCTTCCCCCTTCTTCGCAGGCATTGTACCAGTGCCACAGCGGCAAAGCCCAGCCCTGCCAGCATCAGCAGCATCTCCGGGATCATCACATAGCGGTGGCCCGCCACATCAAACCACCAGTTGAATTTCAGCCGCAGAAACACCCGGTAGCTTAACGCCGAGGACGCCTGCACCAGCACCGCCGCCGGAGCGTGGCGCACATTGGCGCAGGCCGCGCACAGGGTGAGCACATCGGCCAGGAAAAAGTACCGCTCGTGCATATGGGGCAGCAGAAAGGGCACCCCGATGGCCAGCACTATAGCAATGGCAAAAATGGTTTGACGGTCCATCCGGTCCTTCAGCCGGAAGCCCAGCCACAGCATAGCCAGCACTAAAATTGCGGCCAATACTATCCCCGCCCTGGACAGCGCCGTGCGCAGTGGCGAACCGGCGTCTGTGGCAATGGTCATATCATAGGGAAAAAGCTGGAAGATTGAAGGGGCGTTCAGGGTCAGCCTGGGATATTCGCCCATCTGGTTAAAGTAGACCAGCAGCGTTTCGGACAGGGGCTTGCCCAGCAGCACAGCGGGGATGATGACCATCAGATACGTCACTGGGAATACCCACAGCTCCCGGAACTTCACCTTTTTTGCCAGCCACAGCACACCCCACAGAGGCAGCACAAAGATAGCCTGGAGCTTAAAGGCAAACGCCAGCCCCATCAGCGCCACAGAAGTTTTGTTTTTCCCCTCCAGAGCCATGGCCACCGCATGAACTACAAACGCGCCGTAAATGGCGTCGCATTGGCCCCAATATGCCCCGTTGAGCACCACCGTAGGCAAAAGCAGAGCCACGGCAAAGGCAATCAACGGCGCAGGGTCCTCCCCGCCCTTCTGCCGCAGAGTACGGGTCAGCCGAAGGCAGCCCCAGGCCAGGGCCATGTCGGACAGAATGGAAAACAGCTTGATGAGGTACATATCCGGAACCGGGATATAGGAGATGAACGCCATAAAGTAAAGGTAGGGCACATTATAATCTCCCACAGCGTGGGCTACGGCGCCAAAGCCGCCGTTTTCCCGGAAATACCTGGCCCAGTGCCGCAGAAAGCTGTTGTAGTCTCCGCTGGCATAATCCAGGCACAGCGCCCGCACCAGAAGCGCCGCTCCAATGGGCAGCAGCATCACCAGCAGGACATCCCGGTCGTATCCCTCAAACCGCAGCAGGAACAGCGCCAGCGCCGCCATCACCAGCAGGGCCACCGCCCCGCCCAGCCGGTCCAGCCAGCCGCCCTGCCCCAGTCCTCTGACCGTAAATATCATGCCCGCCAGGCACAGTCCACCCACAGCGGCGCAGGGCAGATACAGCTTTTTCATCCAATCTTTCATGTATGTCCTCCGTTTCTGAA
>CATJRT010000216.1 GCA_949742895.1 uncultured Eubacteriales bacterium
ATCTACCAGTGCGGCGTGCCCAAGGAGATGGCCATCGAGCTGTTCCGGCCCTTCGTCATGAAAAAGCTGGTGGAGAGTGGCATCAGCAACATCAAGGCCGCCAAAAAGGAAGTGGACAAGGGCACCCCCGCCGTGTGGGACGCCCTGGAGTCCGTCATCAAGGAGCATCCTGTCATGCTCAACCGTGCGCCGACCCTGCACCGCTTGGGCATTCAGGCCTTCGAGCCGGTGCTGGTGGAGGGCCGGGCCATGAAGCTCCACCCCTTGGTGTGTACCGCCTTTAACGCCGACTTTGACGGCGACCAGATGGCCATCCACGTCCCCCTGTCCGCCGAGGCCCAGGCCGAGGCCCGCCTACTGATGCTGGCGGCCAACAACCTGCTTAAACCCTCCGACGGCGGACCGGTCACCGTGCCCACCCAGGACATGGTGCTGGGTTCCTACTACCTCACCTATGAGCGGGATCCCGCCCGGGATCCCGACTACTCCTACGATACTCCCGCTGATGCCGCCAAGGCGCTGACCGATGGCGAGGTGGTGGAAAACGACCGCGTTTGGGTCCGCGACGAGGAGGCTGGCCGCTGGTACCGCACCACTCCGGCCCTGTGCGCAGAGGCGGAAGAGGGGAAAGCGCAAGAGGTCTACAGTGTGTTCGCCGGCGATGACGAGGCACAGTTGGCCTATGCCGAAGGCGTGCTGGACCTGCACGAGCCGATCCTGGTCCGCCGCGCCGCCGAGGTGGACGGAGAGACCCACCACAAGCTGGTGCGCACAACTGTGGGACGGCTCATCTTCAACGAGGGCATCCCTCAGGATTTGGGTTTCGTGGACCGGGACGACCCCGAGCAGGTGTTTGAGCCGGAGATCAATTTCATGTGCGGCAAGAAGCAGCTTGGCAAAATCGTGGACGCCTGTATCGTCAAGCACGGCTTTACCCGGTCTGCCGAGGTGCTGGATACCATCAAGGCCCGGGGCTATAAGTTCTCCACCCGGGGCGCACTGACCGTGGCCATCGCCGACATGACCGTCCCCGATGAGAAGAAAGACCTGATCTCCGCCACTGAAAAGGAAGTCGTCAAGATCGAGAACCAGTTTAAGCGGGGGTTCCTTACCAACGACGAGCGCTACCGTCTGGTGGTGTCCGCCTGGGAAAAGACCACTGCTGACGTGTCCGACGCCCTCCAAGCATCCATGGACCGCTACAACCCCATCTTTATGATGGCGGATTCCGGTGCCCGCGGTTCTCAGGCACAGATCCGTCAGCTGGCTGGTATGCGCGGCCTGATGGCCGACACTGCCGGACGTACCATCGAGATCCCCATCAAGTCCAACTTCCG
>CATJRT010000217.1 GCA_949742895.1 uncultured Eubacteriales bacterium
ATGTTTTTCTGCGTCAGCTCCTCGTAGTGGCCCTCGCCGTCGTTGTCGAACTGGGAGAACACCACGTTCCAGACCTCGATATACCGGTCGCAGTCGCAGCCCACAGTACAGCCGGGCTTGCCGCAGCCCCACTGTTCCCCACGATCGTAGTAAATTTCGGAGCAGGGGCCGCAGGGGCCGGAGCCGTGCTCCCAGAAGTTGTCCGCCTTGCCGAACTTGAAGATGCGTTCGGTGGGGGTGCCGATCTCCCGGTGCCAGATGCGGAAGGCCTCGTCGTCGGCGGGGGTGGTCTCGCTGCCGGCGAAGACCGAGGGGTAGAGGCGCTCCGGGCCCAGGCCCACCCACTCGGGGCTGGTCAGGAACTCCCAGGCGTAGGGGATGGCCTCCTTCTTGAAGTAGTCGCCGAAGGAGAAGTTGCCCAGCATCTCAAAGTAGGTGCCGTGGCGGGCGGTCTTACCGATGTTCTCGATGTCACCGGTGCGGATGCATTTCTGGCAGGTGGTGACGCGATGGCGCGGGGGCTCCTGCTCGCCGGTGAACCAAGGCTTCATGGGGGCCATGCCGGAGTTGATGAGCAGCAGAGACGCGTCGTTCTGAGGGATGAGGGAAAAGCTGGGCAGGCGAAGATGGCCTTTGCTCTCGAAGAACTTCAGGAACATCTCCCGAAGCTCGTTCAGGCCGTAGGGCTTGGGATCGTACATGGGAATTACCTCCAATATATCTTGATTTTTTGTTGAACTGCTTGAATGGGTGGATAGACCACCTCAAATTCCTCGCACACCACGGGCATTTTCGGGGAAAATTGCAATCCCGCCTCTGCCAACTCCCTCCGGAAGAACTCCTCGTGGGTCCTCCGCCAGTATTTCAGGGAGCGGTTGCCTTCCCCCTCCTTGTGTGCGTGTTTGGCGCTTACCTGGTCGAAGGGCGCGGTATACACCCTTGTGGTGCGGATGATACATACCGCCTTGTTCCGGCTGTCCAGGATAACACTGTATTCCCCGACCTGGGGCAGCGGATCGCCGTCCAGCCCGTACAGCGGTCCTGCGCTGGCGGTGGCGGTTTTTACGCCGGTCCGGGTCAGCTCCGCTAATGTATCGGGGTCGCCGCCATAGGCCCACGCCTCGTAGTCGTCTCCGGCGTCCGGACAGGCGGCCCGGTACGCTGCCCACAGCTCTTGATGGGTCATGGTCCACCTCCAAAATAAAAAACGCCCCCAGCATCAGCCAGGGGCGGAAAATCCGCGGTACCACCCTGATTTACGCCGAAACGGCGCGTCTCATTGCGTGCTTAACGCGCACATCACGTCCCGCTCGTCGCGGACAGCTCAGGAGTGGCTTATCCGGCGGCTTATGCGCAAGGGCTTTCACTGTCCCCTCTCGCTTAGGCGCGGCGGGCCGGACTTGGTTCCATCATAGCGAACCTATTTTATCATATTTTCGCCGGTTGTCAACGGGGAAATGCGGACTAAGGAAAGAAAAACGGCCCCGGAAAATAAGGCGTGTCTCGATGGAATGGGCGCTTTGAAAAAAGACGCCCTGAGTCCATCTGGATGAACCTTAATGCAGATGGAGTCCAAACTTATCACATTTACTTGGACTTGAATGCTCCCCATTTGCTGCAGCCGCAGAAATATCCGTTCCAAAACGCTTTTTTAGCCCAGCGGTTTATCCGAGCATATATATAGACGCAAATCGTAAAGACGATATCCATTCAGTCAAGAATCGGGGCAGGAAAAACCTTAATTGACCGGTTTCTGGCATTGGCTGGGCTATCGCAGTCTACGCAGTCAGCCCTCGGCGGCGCCCCTCCGCTCTGCGATGGCCGCCTGCTCCGCAGGAAGTTCTTTCTCCACGGTCCACAGGAAGATCAACAGGGCGCAGACAGCATAGCCCACGGTTTCCACCCAGATGTAGCTGATCGAGATGATGTGCTGGGTGGCAGCGCTCTGACCAAGGGTGTTCAGCGCCACGTCGGCGTTTTGGTCGTAACCGCTGAGGCCCAGGATACCGCTGAAAACAGCATTGCAAATGGGAGTCCCGGCTACCATCAGGGCGCTGTAAACCGACATGGTCAAGCCGTCGGTGCGAATGCGGCTGGTGAATTCGATGTGGTCAATCACATCGGCCAGCATGGCCAGAATCAGGTAGCACGCGGGGGCAGATCCAAGACACTTCAACGCTACGCCGATGGCCACGGGGACGATGTTGCTGCCGCCCAGGCCTGCGATGATGCCGCCAACCACGCCCAGGATCATGCCTACAAAGGCAGTGCGCCGTTTGCCGAACCGGTTGGCCAGCGGGACCACCAACGCGGCGGCCAGCGCCATGGGGATGGCACCCAGGATAGCCAGCAGGGATTGGGATGTCCCCCAGGCGTCCCCGAGGCTCCCCATGATGCCGAGGTCGATGAAAAAGCTGTTGTCCAGCACCCACTGGCAGAAGAAGGGCATGGAGCCGTTCTTCATGGCCCCGGTCCACTGGAAGCCGATGTAGAACAGGATGACCAGCCACCACATCTTTTCTCCGGTGACGGCCTTTAGCTGACGGCCGACAGAGACAGACGGCGCTTGCTCCCCACCGCCCTGGCTCTTCTCTTCGGTGACGCGCTCCCGGGTGAACTGGAATTGGAGCAGGATCGTCAGCGCGGTAAAGACGGCCACAGCCAGCATGGCTGCAAACCACAGAGCCTGGTCCTCCTTCAATGCCATAGACACCAGCATGGGGAAGATCATGGAGCCAACCCCCATGACCCCCAGGCTGGCGATGTTGGTGAAGGAGGCCAGTGTCGCCCGCTGTTGGCTGTTCCGGGTGGACACAGGCACCAGAGTGGAGTTGGCGGTGTTGTAGATGGGGAAGGCCACGGCGTAGTACAGGTTATAGGCAGCGGCGATCCATACCATCCGGGCGGCCTGGCTTTCAAATGGAACGATGAACATGAGAACGCTGGCTACTGACAGGGTCAGGGCGGACAGCAGGATCCAGGGGCGGGCCTTTCCGGCCGGGGTCCTGGTGCGTTCGATGAGCTGCCCCACAATGAGGTTAGCGGCCACGATGAGGATGGTGGAAAGCAGCTGGAGGGCGGTCAGGAACCCCAGGTCCAGCTTCAACACGTTGGTCAGGTAATTTTGGAGCTGACTGGTAAAAATGCCCGAGGCCAGCAGGGCGCCAAAGGGCCCGATGAGGTAGCCGAACAGCATCTCAGGGGGCGTCACGTTCGGGGAACTGATCTTGGAGCTGAACAGAGGAACGGTCCAGATCCCTTGCTTTTGCTTGCTCACACTGTCCCTTCCTTTCTCAATTTCGTTCAAATCCGGCCTTTTCCGCTTCCACACGGATGAGGAACCTCAGCGTGTAGTCCCGCTTGGCGCTGTAGCGGAACTGGGGCATGATGCCGGGACCACAGGCCCCGGTGCCGATGCCCTGCTGGAATGCCTGGATGGTCACGTAGATCCCCGTGCGCACCTCGTCCTCCCGGTGCTTCATGGCGCACAGGGCCTTGTCGGTGTAGGGCTTGACAGCCAGCTCGAAGGCCTTGTCAACCGCCTCGAACGTCACCCTGACCTTGCCGTTGCTGACGCTGGCTATGGTGCAGTCCATGCGGTTGCCGCTCTCCTGGGGGCGGAGGTTTGGCTCGGTCATGCTGGCAACAGAGCAGGCTACATCCTTGATGGGGAACTGCTCCCTCATGTCGCAGTAGGATTCGCCGCAGCGGCCCACATAGCGCACCGCGTCGAACGCCTCGTCCAGCCGGAAGCACTTGCCAAACCGGGGCACAAAACCGCCGCCGGAAACGCAGTGGAGCACGCTGGTGACCAGTACGCCGTCCTCCGTGCCCTCGTAGGTGTCGGTGACAGTAAACCTCTGCTTTTTGTTGGACACCCTGGTGACTACTTTCCAACCATTTTCCGTCTGTTCGGTGGAGAGTACCTTTTCGGTTTGGAGCTGATAGGGCAGCATGGTGCTTCGGAACAGCAGGTCAGTGTCGTTGTCCGTCCCGGCGCGATAGAGCAGCGTGTCCTGCTCCGCGCCCGCCGCGACGGTCCTGCCAGCCTGCCAACAGACCAGCCTGCCGCCGTCTACGGTATATGCCTCGGGCATGGGGACTACAGCGGGCGCACCCTGCACCTTCCGGGCCAAAATGATCTGCTCCTCAGAGACGATACGGCCTGTTTTGGTGTCAGTGGCCGTTACGGTGACCATTTGAATGCCTGCGATGGGCCTGCCCGGCGTCACTTGGACGGTCCCCCTGGACAGCGGCCCCACATCGGGCCGGAGGGCGGCAGCGGTGCCGTCGTTCCAGTAAAAGTCCAGCCGGTAGCGCCGGGCGTTTGAGAAGGCGGTGGTGTTGAATATCTCAAATCGGCCGCCAGACACATGGGACACCCGAATGGGCCGGTAGATGAATTTCATGATCTGCGCCCCAGCGGAGGGGGTCCTATCGGGGTAGAACAATCCGTCTACGCAGAAATTCCGGTCGTGCTCCCACTCGCCGTGGTCGCCGCCATAGGTGTAGCTGCCGTCCTCGTGGAGGACGGCGTGATCCACCATCTCCCAAACACAGCCGCCCATGAGGCTGTCGTATTGGTAGATCTCCTTCCAGTACGCCTCGGTGTTGCCGGGGCCTACCCCCATGGCGTGGGCGTATTCGCACATGAAATAGGGCCGGTCGTTGAGCCGCTTTTGCTTCCGGCGCTTTTCGCCCACATCATGGACCATCTTCACGCTGGGATACATCTCGCTGCCCACGTCGTAGGCCACCCGCTTGCAGCGGATGGCGTTCTCATAGTGGACGGGCACGGTGGTGCGGGCCTTCAGGTAGTTATACATGGCGTCGGTGTTATGATAGCCCCCCGCCTCGTTGCCCAAGCTCCACATGACGATGGCGGTATTGCCGTGGATCTTGTCTCGCTGATACAGCCGGATGATGCGGTCCAGGTAGTGCTTCTCCCACTTGGGGTCGTGGCTGATGGAGTTGTAGGTAGGGGGGAGCTGGTGGGCAAAGGTGCCGTGGGTCTCCAGATCATTCTCGTCCACGATGTATACTCCCAGCTCGTCCGCCAGCTCCAGCAGGAGCGGGTCGGGGGGATAGTGGGAGGTGCGGATGGTGTCGATGTTGAACTGCTTGCAGAGGAGCACGTCCCGCTCGATCTCATCCGGGGTTATGGTGTAGCCGTTGGTGGGGCTGGTGTCGTGGTGGTTCACGCCTTTGAGCTTGAGCTTTCGGCCGTTGACCAAAAATACATCCTGGTCGATGGTCACGGTGCGAAAGCCGATGCGCTCCTTCACACAGCCGGAAGGGGTCTCGAAGTAAATGCTGTAGAGGACAGGGTCCTCAGCGGTCCACTCCGTGACCTTCAAATCGGAAAAGGTCACTTGGGCGACCCTGCCCATGGTGGAGACGGCGGCGGTTTTGGAGATGCCATGGCCCTCCAGCGTGAAGGTGACCTGTGTGTCGGACAGAGCCTCCGCTTTCAGCGTCAGGGAATAGGCGTCCCCGGTCTGTTCCGTTTTTGCATCGATGTCCCACAGATCGGTGGGCTCGTCGATGCGCAGCAGCACGTCCCGGAAGATGCCGTTATTGCGGAACATATCCTGTCCCTCCAGATAGGTGCCATTACACCAGCGATGGACGACAACGACCAGCTCGTTTTGTCCGGCGTTCAGCCTGCCGGACAGGTCGAATCCGGCGGTGTTGTGGGCGCCTTCGGAGTAGCCCACGAACTCGCCGTTGACGTACAGGTCCATGCAGCTTGCCACACCCAGGAAGTCGATGACATAGCGCTTGGCGGGGTCGCCGATGTCCAGGAAGCGGCGGTATACCCCCACAAAATTGTACTCGTTCCTCGGGTCCTTCCAGCGCAGGCTGATCTTCTGGTCTACGCCGGTCCAGGAGAAGACCCGGCCCGCCTTCTCCGTGGTGGGGATGACGGGGGGCTTGTAGGGAAACTGGTAGCGGATGTTGACGTAGAAGGGCTTGTCGTAGCCCCTGAACTGCCAGCAGGCGGGTACGTCGATTTTGTCGAACTCCACCGCGTCCGTATCCAGGGTGGCGGGCAGTTCGGCGGGCCTGGGGTAGAACTTGAAGTCCCATTCCCCGTTGAGGCAGATTACCTTAGGGGAGGCATACCGCTTCTCCTTGGGGGACACCGCATCCGCCCCCGCCCGGTCCGGGTAGGGGATGAAATAGCTGTGGGCCGGCAGCTTGTTCACCTCGAAGGTGGAAAAGGTGTGGTAATTGCTGGTGTTGAGCTGGTATTTCATGATAGTTTCCTCCTGCTCTTTCGGCTTCTGTGTCCAAGTCGTATTCCGTGGGGATAAAGCATCAGCCGGAGCGCTTTGCCCCGGCTGATGCACACGATCAGTTCTCGATAGAGAGGGTGGGCTTACGCTGGTTCATGAAGCTGGCGCACAGTGTAAGCAGCGTGCCAACGGCGAACACTCCGCCGAAAACGACCACAGCAGTTGGATTGCCCCCGATGTAGTTCACACCGTTGACCACGTCGGAGAGGGTGGGCAGGCCGAGGAACAGGTGGTAGGACAGCGCAGAGCCAAAGCACACAGCGCAGAGCAGCGGCATGGCCTTCCAGTCGAAGAGGACCACCAGGGCCTGACAGGCGACACCCGCTAAAATAAGGCCGAAGGTGATGAAGGAGAAGGTGCGGTCGGCGCTGTCTGTGATGATAAAGGCCGCATCGCCCACAAGCATGAGCACAGACGCCGCGAAGCCGATCCAAAAACCGATGGTACGATCACCAAATGCTTTCATCGCGTTTCCTTACCTCCCTTTCGGATATAGGTGAAGCAGACGAAGCCTGCCGCACTGAGGACCGTGAGCACTGCCAGGACCGCGCAGGCCGTATGCAGGGCGGGCTGCCACCAAGGGACGAAGTCGCTGACGACGGTATCCTTGGTCAGGCCGTTCATCAGGTTGGAGTTGGCCATGGCGAAATAGAAACGCTTGTTGGCCTCCCGCAGGCATTTGAGCACATAGCCGTCCTTGTTGGTCACGAGATACTTTAGCACCTCGCTGGAGCGGTTCGGGTCAGCATTGAAGGTGTCTGTGCCGGCCACCAGGCAGGCGACGGTGTTGACGTCGTTTTCACCCTTCACTGAGTCGGTGATGGTGATGCCCTGGAACCCCCATTCCTCGCGGAGAACCCCTGTAAGCGTCGCCGCGCTCTGGTAGACCTTGGTGCAGCCCAGTCGGCTGAAGGACATCATGGTGCCCAGCGCACCGCCCTTGGTGAAGGCTCCCTCAAAGCCCCGCAGTGCGCCCTGCCGGAAGGTCTGCTCCGTCATGAACACGCACAGGCCGGCGCGGTTCGTCTCTTGGTCGTTGGCGCAGAAGTGCTTGATGGCAGCGTTGACGCCTTGGGCCTGCATGGCTGCTGTCTGAGACGCGCCCAGCAGGTAGGATAGGGTGCTGTCTTCGGAATAGTACTCAAAGTTGCGCCCGGAGAAGGGGGTGCGGTGCAGGTTGGCCCCGGGGGACCAGAGCTGGGTCGTGCCCACGAACAGGCAGTCCTCTGCGATAAAGTGTCCACGCTGGACCAGAAGCTCGGTGTCCCAGGTGGACGCGGCTACGCACTCGCCCACGTGGACCGTGGTAGCGTACTTTTCGCCGTAGGGGTAGGTGCCCTGGGGTCCAGCAGGGCCGTCGCTGTTGGAGTTCGCTGGCTTGCCCACCGCTTGGACGGCAGGCTGTCCGAAGTTCTCGCCGATGATCGCGGTCATGTCGTTGACGGCCAACTGGTCCAGGAACTTGTTCCAGGTCTCGTCATCGTCGAAGGGGACGCCCCTCATATCCACCAGATCAAGCCCGTTGTCCGCCTCTTGGGTGAAGCTGTCATAGGAGGGGGCGCCGGCGGGGACCTCATAGTCAGTGGAGGCCATCGCCGCAGCCATCTCATCGGTCAGGGTCATGCCGGTGTAGGGCTTGGGGTAAGTATTCCAGTCGGAGCGGGTTAGATAGGTCACTGCGCCGGGGACAAATGCGTTGTAGTCCACGTCATCGAAGCGGTTGGATACCACGGCGCCGGTCTCGGGAGAGACGGCATAGGTGGTGTTGTCGGTCTCGACCAAGGTGGATACTGCGGCTTTTGCGGCATCGCCGGGGACCACATTGCCCTGTGCATCTGTCAGCAGGCCATCGACGGCTTCGCCGGCCTTGGCAGCCAGCACGTTGTTCAGTGCATCGTGGCTATCGCTGCCGATGGCGAACCAGTAGTCACCCGCGTCAAACACATAGCAGCCCGTTTTGGAGGGGTCCGCGCCGTTGACGGCGGTGGCATCATAGGTGGCGAACAGGTAGTCGTCCGCCGTGACGGTGACTTCCTCGCTTTCGCCGGAGGCAAGATTGCCCGTTTTGCCGAAACCGATGAGCTGGATGGCGGACTTCTCCGCCTGTCCGTCCTCATAGGGCAGGGAGGCGTACAGCTCCACCACGGATCTGGCTGTTCCGGTGTAGGCGGAGCCTTCCTCCGGCCCCAGATTGGTCACCCGGACGACTGCGGTGACGGTGTGGGCCTCCCGGTCCCAGTCCAAACTGACCAGCTCCTGGGAGAACTCAACATAAGAGGTGCCGTAGCCGAAGGGGAAGGTCATCTCCGCCGCGTAATCCCAGCCGCCGTTTTCCCCGGCATAAACACCGGCCTCAGAGGCAGCGTTGTGCAGGCCCAGCACCTGATCGTGGTAGCGAGTCTCATAGTATTTATAGCCCAGATAGATGCCCTCGGCCTGGACCACATAGTGGCTACCGTCATTGGAATAGGTGAAATCGCCAGAGTTGCGTACAGCGGGTGCGGACAGGGAGCTGGCGGCGTAGGTGTCCACCAGCCGGCCGGAGGGAGCGGTCTCGCCGGTGAGAAGCTGGGCCACGCCGGTGAAGCCCTTCAGGCCGGGGGTGCCGATCCACAGGGCGGCGTCCACGCCGTAAGCCTCGTCATAGAGCCAGTCCAGCTCCATGGGGTAGGCGCTATTGATGAGGACGATGGTTTTGCTGAACTTGCCGCTGTCGGCGATCATTTTCAGCAGATCCCGCTCGGTGTCATGGAGGGCCAGGAAGGAGAGTCCGTCCCGGTCCGACGTGGTCAGGTCTTTGCCCTCGCCGCCGTCCCGGGAGAACATGACGATGGCGGCGTCCTGGTAGTCGTTGGCATAGCTGGACTGGAGGGCGCTGGTATAGAAGGAAGTGTCCACCTCGCCGATAAACCAGTCCGGGTCGGCCTTCACGCGGGTCACACCGCTGGCAGCATAGGCGTCGAACATGGTTTCGTTGATGGAAAAGCCCGCGCCCTCCAGGGCGCTGCGCAGGGTGACCTGCCGGCGCTCGTCCATAGCGGGTCCACCGGAGTTGCCGCGGTAAACCGGGTCGGCCACGGCGCGGCCAAACAGGGTCACGCGGCGCTCGGAACTTGCCAGGGGGAGGGCGGCGCTGTCGTTTTTCAGCAGCACCGCGCCCTCGGCCATGGTCTGGGCGTCGTGGAGGTCGGAGGCGGCCAACATGGCCGTCAGGCCGGCCTCATCCAAGCCATACTGTGAGCTGTAAACGATGGAGTTTCCCTCCATCGGAAGGGTGGGAACGGTGACATTGAGGAAGATATTGACCTGCCCGCTCCACTGAATGAGCAGATTAGTCATCAGCAGACTGAAGCAAAGCAGGATGGCCAACAATGCGGTCAGGCCGCGAAACAGTCTTGCCTTGGTTGTCATGATGTAGTTCCCCCTTTTAGGCGGCGGGAGTCAGGGCGGTATAGTCAAAGGTGTCGGTGGCGGTGTCAATGATTACAGAAACCTCGCTGAAGGCCACGGAGGCCAGATAGTCCTGGGCGGACATGGGGCCGTTCTCGCCGCCTACCAGAGCGCCCATATCGTCGGTCCATGCCTCGGTGTTCAGATAGCCCAGCACGGCCTCGCCCACGGAGTAGTTGCTGGCCACGGCCACGGAGGTGGGAGCGGCCAGGGTGACGGTCATGAGGCCGGACTCCTCGGAAGAGGTGAAGGTGCCGAAGTATTTGGTGGAGTTGACGCCCCGGGGGACCTCCTCGTGGTTACCGTCATCGGCGAAGGTCAGGGAGCCGGAGAAGTTGCTGTCAACGGCGGTGAGGCAGTAGGTACCGTCGGAATAGGTCTCAAGGGTCTGGACGCTAAAGGTGGCCTGCTTGAAGGTATACTCGGGGTAGGCGCTAAAGAAGGACACGTTCTGAGTAGAGGTGTAGTAGCCGTCGAGCGTTTTGCCGGTAGGGGCGTCGCTGCTGCCGCAGGCGGTGAGCCCGGCCAGCAGAGCGATGGCCATTGCCATGGCCGCGAGCTTGGTGATGAGATTTTTTTTCATGTTGGTTACCTCCGTTTTATAATTTGGTTTTCCGCTGGAAGATAATTTTATATTACAAATGGTGCATTGCGATTGCAACAGCTCCGGCGGAATCTAAAAGAAACCGTCATGCTCTAAGCCGGGGCTTTAGATTATGACGGTTTCTTTTAGATTGTGCGGCTTTTTCGGGTTTCGTTTTTATGTACAGTTGACAGTATCTTGAATAGAAACTATAATATTTCTTGGAATATTGCACAGGCCAACGAGCCCATTTGGCTGCCGCTCAAAAGACTTTTTGAAACGAGGTAACCATATGTACCGTATCGCCGTCGTAGAGGACGAGCAGCCCTGCGCCGAGACGCTGGAGACCTATTTGAATCAGTTGGCGGCGGAAAAGGGTGTGTCGTTTGAGATATGCCGCTTCAAAAACGCGGTGCTCTTTTTGGAGAACTATACCTCAGACTATCACCTGATACTGATGGATATCCGTATGCCATACCTCAACGGCATGGACGCCGCCTATCATCTGCGGGAGCTGGACCCGGAGGTGCTCTTGATCTTTGTGACTAGCATGGCACAGTATGCGGTCAAGGGCTATTCGGTCAGCGCCTTCGACTACATCGTCAAGCCGGTGACCTACCATGATTTTGCGTTGAAAATGGCCCGCGCCCTGCGCAAGCTGGCCAGCGTGCAGGCCGGTCCGAAAATCGTGGTGACGACGCTCAGTGGTAAGGTACGCCTGTCCGCCGATGAGATCCGCTACATCGAAACGCAGGGGCACCATTTGATCTACCACATGGATGGTGACAAGACCTATACCCAATATGCTACTCTTGCATCGGTGGGCGAAAAACTGGAGGAATATCACTTTGTGCGGTGCAATAGCTGTTATTTGGTCAATCTGAAATTCGTCCAGCGTGTGAAGGGCTATACTGTGTTGGTGGACGGCGTGGAGCTGCAAATCAGCCAGCCCCGGAAAAAGGAGTTCCTCCGCCGATTCCTTGAATATTCGGACAGGGGGGACCGCTGATGCCGGAGCATACATTTGATTCCGCCTATTTGATCCGGACAGCGGCGGCGGCAGAGGTGTTTTTCTGCGTCATCTTCTACACGCTGCCCTTTCACCGGCGGAGCCGGTGCCTCTTGCGGCTGGCAGCCATGCTCCTGGGCGGTATGGCCGTACTGGTCCCCCTGACATATATTTATCTGAGCCTTCCCGGTGTACCGACCAATATTTTCATTACTTTCGCTGTATATGCATATCACTTTTTGCTCTTATGGACGCTGTTCCGGGAAAACCTGTCCGAACTGCTGCTGACAGTATGTGCCGGTATGGCAACACAGACGCTGATCGGAAAACTGTTTGAATCACTTTATATCGTCTTGGGGAAGAATCCATATGCGAGCCTCTCCCTTTTTCCAGATGGGACACTGCCTGCTGGACTTGATTGGTTTATCTACTATGCCCTCCACCTTCTGCTGGCGCTGGCCCTTTCCCTCCTTTTCCGGCGCAAAAAGGTTTATAGCCACGGGAATTTTTACACGAAGGTCATCATCGTGTTCTCCCTGTCTACTACAGTGATCACCACGACTTTGTCAAATTACAGCCGCCCGCTGGAGCCGCAGAACCTCCAATTAGCCATGGTAATCCGCTGCTTTTCAGCGCTGTTCGCTTTGTGCGTGCTGATTCTGCGCACCGGTATTCTGGAGCAGAGCCGGATGTGGGAGGAACTGCGGACCACGGAGGAGCTGCTGCACGCAGAAAAAAAGCAATTTGAGAATATCCGCAGCGACATGGATATCATCAATATGAAATGCCACGACATCCGGCACCAGCTTTCCCAATATGCGGGGAAGTTGACCGAGGAAGAGCTGAAAAGCCTAAAATCTGCCATCCAAATTTACGATGCCACGTTGAAAACGGGCAGCGATATTTTGGATATGCTGCTCTATAAGCGGCAGGGCTTCTGCCAGGAAAATCATATTAAGATTACCTGTATTGCGGATGGTGAATGTCTGTCCTTTCTGTCGCCCTCCGATCAGTATTCCCTGTTCAATAACGCATTGAAAAACGCAATTGAAGCCGTCCTCAGCCTGCCGGATCCGGAAATGCGCATCATAAGCCTTATAGTAGAGCAGAAAAACGGCCTTGTTTCCATACACGTCACCAACTACTTCAACCGAAGCTGTACGATCAAGGACGGTTTGCCGCAGACCACCAACGAGGACGTGCAGCATCATGGTTATGGAACCCAAAGCCTGCGCTACATCGTGCAGCAATATGACGGGCGGATAAGCTTTGAAACGGATGACAGTACTTCTATTTGCATATCCTGCTTCCGCAGCAGGAGAGGCCCACAGCTTGAGCACGACAGCATCTATCAGGTCTGTTTGCTGCATCGTCTAAGAGCCTGTTTAAAATCTTCTGATGAGGATGGCAATGAGGGCAAACGTGAGAATCTGAGCAGAAATGTAAAGTTTGCGTTCACAATTTTTCCAAA
>CATJRT010000218.1 GCA_949742895.1 uncultured Eubacteriales bacterium
CTTGTAGGCGCCCTTGTAGATGTCGCCGTTGTCGTACATCTTGCGGAAGATCTTTTGGATGGACTTGACGTGGTAGTCGTCGGTGGTGCGGATGAAGCGGGTGTTAGAGATGTTCATCAGCTTCCACAGGTCCAGCACCCCGCCGGGGGCGGCGACTATGTCGTCCACGAACTCCTGGGGGGTAACCCCGGCCTCTTTGGCATTGCCCTCGATTTTCTGACCGTGCTCATCGGTGCCGGTGAGGAACATCACGTCATAGCCGCACAGCCGCTTGTACCGGGCCATGGCGTCGGTGGCTACGGTGCAGTAGGCGTGGCCGATGTGGAGCTTGCCTGACGGATAGTAAATCGGTGTGGTGATATAAAATTTCTTGTTATTCATGGGTGGTTTCCTCCTGTTCCTCTTGTTCCTGGTCCTGCGCCGGCTGAGGCGGGTTCTCAAGGTTAGGGGGCAGCCGCCACAGCACTGCCAACGCGGTCAGCATCTGACTGAGCAGCAGCAGCACGTCGCCCAGTCGATCCCGGAAGCCTCCAGTACCGGCCAGTGCGCCGAGCTCCGCCGCCGCCGACACCAGAGACACCGCCGACAGCACCACCGTCATCCCCGCCAGCCACAGCAGCCGCCGGGGCCGGGCCCCGCTACCGGACATCCCGGCATAGTCCATATAAAACAGCATCCCGCACATGATGGCCAGCATCTGGGGGGCATAGTCCCACAGCACCGGGTCGGCGGCGTGGGCGCGGAAGCTCTCCATCAGCCAGATACACCCCGCCAGCCCAGGCAATGCAGCGGAAAAGCCGTCCCGGCTACGTTGACCGGGGCGCAGGCCGTTGCGGGCAATCTGAAGCAGCCCGAAAAAGGCGAACACCCCCGCCACAGCTGCCGCAATGAGCAGCACGCCGTTGTTGGTGGGCGGGTCGATGCCTGCCTCCACCGCCAGCCGGTAGTTCTGCCACAGCTCAATCCCCTGGCCGGCCAGCACCGGCACGGAGCCCAGAGCCAGAAACCCTGCCGCCACCACCAGGGTGGGATACACCATGTCCGACGAATCCAGGAATACCCGGTCCCAGCGGTGGGCCTGTCCTGGCCTCCAGGGGCGCTTGGGCACCGGCTGGTAGGCACTGAGCAGCAGCAAAACCGCCCCCGCAATCACCAGCACGCACACCAGAACCACGCTGGCCGCCGCCCAGGGGATGGGCAGGCGCAACTCGCCCTCAAAGGCGGTATTGAGCTGCCACCGCCGCAGCAGGGCGCACAGCACCGCCGCTGCCGCCGTACAGGCCAGCCAGGGGCCGCGCCCGGAAATACTCTTCTTCATCTGCCGCACCTCCCTCAAAGTCCCTTCCAGCGGGAGAAGGGGAAGAACACCAGAACCCCTTTCCCGATGATACACCGGGTGTCCACGATGCCGATGGCGGGATAGCGGCTGTCCGCCGAATGGTTCCGGTTGTCCCCCATGACGAAGATGCAGCCCTCGGGAACGGTGACATGGTTGATTCCCTCGCCGTAGTCGGGTATCTCCATACGCTCCTTGATATAGTCCTCCTTCAGTGCAGTACCGTCCACATAGACGGTACTGGTGCTGTAGTCGATGTCCACGGTCTGCCCCTCGGTGGCAATGACCCGCTTGACGATGGAGTCGTCCTGATAGCTACGCTGGGTGAGCACCACGATGTCCCCCTGCTCTGGCTCGTTATAGCCCAGGGTCCACACCAGCATCACGTCGCCGCCCAAGAGGGTGTTCTGCATGGACGGGCCGCTGACCACGATGATGCGGGCCACAAAGGTGAAAATGAACACGAACACCGTCATCATTATCACCAGCAGCCGCACGTTCATATACAGGTCCCGGCCCGGCGCGGATTCCTGCCGCACCCTGGCTCCGTCCCGCTTTCCGATCTCTGCGCCCCCTTTCGGGAACGGCCCGGTCTCCCCGGACGGCTCCTGGGCTGCATCTGTCTTATCCCATTCGTCCATGCCTCAACTCTCCTGTTCTCCTGCGGCCGTACTCAATGCCGCGGGGTCTTCATATACCAGCCGGAACTGCTGGGCGTCCATGGTTTCATGCTCCAGCAGGAATTGGGCCACCAGCTCCAGCTTGTCCCGATCCCGCTCCAAAATCTCCCGGCAGCGGGCATAGGCCCCGTCCAGCAGGGCCTTGACCTCTCCGTCGATGAGGGAGGCGGTCTCCTCAGAATAGGGCTTGGCCTGGGCCATGGACCGGCCGATGAACACCTCGTCGTGGCCGGTGGTAAAGGTGGCGAAGCCCAGCTTGTCGCTCATACCGTACTTGGTCACCATATCCCGGGCAATCTGCGTAGCCCGCTCCAGATCGCTCACCGCGCCGGTACAGACAAAGCCCATGGCTGTTTCCTCGGCGCATCGCCCACCCAGCAGGGTGGACAGCGTCTCCGTCAGCCGCTGCCGGGTGACGTGATCCCGGTCCTCCTGGGGCCGGTTAATGGTCATACCCGCCGCCTGCCCCCGTGGAATGATGGTGATCTGCTGCACCGGGTCCTGGGTGGGCAGGGCATGGCTGACCACGGCATGGCCCGCCTCATGGTAGGCGGTGATGCGCCGGTCCTCTTCGAGCTTGGCCCGGCTGCGCTTTTCCGGCCCGGCGATCACCTTGATGACCGATTCCTGTACGTCGGACAGGGTAATGAAGGGCTGGCGCTTGCGCGCCGCCAGCAGGGCGGACTCATTCATCAGGTTCTCCAGGTCCGCCCCGGTGAAGCCGGTGGTCTCACGTGCAATCTCCTTCAAATCCACGTCCTCCGCCAGGGGCTTGCTGCGGGTATGGACCCGCAAAATCTCCTCCCGGCCCTTCATATC
>CATJRT010000219.1 GCA_949742895.1 uncultured Eubacteriales bacterium
ACCGGCCTGTGGCCTCCATGATTGCCCGTGTGTCTTCCCCCAGGCATAGAATGGCAAGCGCCAGCTGTTCCAGGCCAACCCCGGTGTGGGGGTATTCCCGTGGCTTTAGCACAACTTGATTCATTGGTTGCAGGGCCATCATCATGCTTTTCCTTTTGGATACGTCAATTCCTACTGCGTTCATAATTCCCTCCTGTGTGATTGGATATGGCTCCCGCCTCTGTTTCCTCGCCGCTTGTTCAATCTCCTGGGTGACGCGAACGTACTGGGAAGCCCAATAGTTCTACCTGCGCAAGGTGTTAAGTGTCAGGCCATTTACTCTCCCATTCTACAGCTTCAGCTTTGAGACGACAAAAGACACAGCTGGCTGCCGTGCCTTTCACCGTAATCTATATTGTAGGAGGTGCAATCATGAAATATGTGCGCATTGACCGGCTTGGTAGTCCTTGCTGGGGAGTTGTCAAGGGAGAGGATGTGCTCACCCTGTCCAAGCCGCCATATGAAGAGATAGAGTACGACGGCGGCAAGTTGCCCCTTTGTCAGTGCAGGTTGCTGGGTCCCTGTGAACCCACCAAAATTGTCTGTGTCGGTAAAAATTATGTAGAACACGCCAGAGAGATGGGGGCGGAACCGCCCGGGTTTCCGGTGCTGTTTATCAAGGCACCTAATACTCTGAACCAACAGGATGGAGCGGTCCACGCGCCGGATTTCGTGACCCGGCTGGACTTTGAGGGAGAGCTGGGTGTAGTAATTTGCCGGCGGGCAAAGAATGTAAAGGTAAAAAACTTTGCAGATTATGTGCTGGGCTACACCTGTCTTAACGATATTACTGCCCGGAATATTCAAAAGCATGATGGACAGTGGAGCCGTGGTAAGTCCATGGATGGCTTCTGCCCGGTAGGACCATGGGTAGTGGATGAGCTGGATCCGTCGTCTTTGAAGCTGGAAACTCGGCTGAACGGAAAGACGGTGCAGCAGGGAAATACAGCCGACTTTATCACCCCTATCCCGCAATTATTGGAGTTCATCACCGCGTCTATGACATTGGAGCCAGGAGATGTGGTGGCTACAGGTACACCGGTAGGCGTTGGACCTATGATTCCTGGTGACACCGTCGAGGTGGAGATTGAAGGTCTTGGAATTTTGAGGAATCAAATCATTTAAAATGGAGCCCCCGGCAGGTATTTGCCTGCCGGGGGTTTTACAGGTGTGCAATATGGTTGAAAGAGTAGGTTAGTGGAAGAGACGCCAGAGCCATCTGGATGTGGTTGGGAATTAGACCATTTTTGCTCCTAAATTTGACAAAAAACTGGAGGATTAAACAAAAGTGATTCTGATATGGTGGAAAATACTTGCGTTGAAAAGAGAAAACAGATATAATATTTTTGAGGCTTTATACATAATTTTCAGGGGGTGAGTTCGTGTATCAGGTCGGAGATAAAGTAGTCCACCCAATGCATGGTGCGGGTATCATTGACTCTATCGTTCAGCGCAAGGTAGGCGGCCATATGCAGGATTATTATTTGCTCAAGCTGTCTGCCGGAAGTATGATGGTAATGATTCCAACGAACAATACGGATGAAATTGGTGTGCGTCCGGTGGTATCGGGGCAGGAGGCGACAGATATCCTTAGTGCTATGGAGAACATTGAGGTGGATATGACGCAGAACTGGAACCGCCGCTATCGGGAAAATATGGTGCGGCTGAAAAGCGGCGACCTGCTGGAGGTGGCCCGTGTTGTAAAAGGTTTGCGCCTGCGGGAAAATCAGCGGGGGTTGTCAAACGGGGAGCGGAAAATGCTCCACACAGCCAAGCAGATTTTGATTTCCGAACTGGTGCTGGCCCAAAGTCTGCCCTATGATACGGTGGAAAGCCGAATCGACACCGCGCTGAGCCACTGACCGCCTGGAGTCTACGGCTATGTACTGGTGCGCTGGGCGCATCTTTTACGCAGGGGGTATGGAGCCATGGGATTGTTTCGCAGAAGAAAAAAGGATGTGCCGGAAGTTGTATGCTCTGCAATCATTGTAGCCGCTGGGTCCTCCACCCGAATGGGGCTGGACAAGCTGATGGCTGAGATAGGGGGAATTCCGGCAGTAGTACGGACTTTGACTGCTTTTCAGCAGACTCCCTGTATCAGCGAGATTGTGGTGGTGACCCGGTCTGAGTTGGTGGCGGAGTTGGCAGGGCTGTGTAAGGAATTTGATTTGACCAAGGTGACCAAGGTAGTTCGCGGCGGAGAGAACCGTACCCAATCCGCCCGCATCGGAACACTGGAGGTCAGTCGGGATGCAGCGCTCATTGCCATTCATGACGGAGCGAGGCCCTTTGTGACGGTACAAGTCATCGAGGATGCTGTGGTCCAGGCGTCAAAAAATGGAGCGGCTGCGCCAGCTGTTCCGGTGAAGGACACTATCAAGGCGGCTCGGGATGGCATAGTGGAGCAGACCCTTGACCGAAGTTGTCTATATGCAGTGCAGACACCACAGGTGTTTGACGCGGCCCTGATCCGGGCGGCGCTGCAGAAGCTGTTGGATGACGGTATGGAGTTGACCGATGATTGCGCGGCGGTGGAGCGGTTGGGAATGAAGGTAGTGCTCACTCCTGGCGACGAGCGAAATATCAAGTTGACCACTCCGACAGATTTGCTGCTGGGAGAAATTCTGGTGGAAGAGGGGGTGCTCTAAATGAGAATCGGACATGGGTATGATGTACATCGGCTGGTTGCCGGACGGAAACTGATTTTGGGCGGGATAGAGGTACCCTATGAGTGGGGCCTGCTGGGACACTCGGACGCGGATGTGCTCACTCATGCCGTCATGGATGCGCTATTGGGTGCCGGGGCGCTGGGGGATATCGGGCAGCTTTTTCCGGACAACGATCCAGCTTATGAGGGGGCGGACAGTCTGCTGCTGCTCCGGCAGGTGATGAAGGTGCTGGAAGAGCATGGATATGCAGCAAACAATGTGGATGCCACTGTGCTGGCCCAGCGGCCTAAGCTGGCGGCCCATATTCCGGCTATGCGGAAAGCCATTGCGGAAGCTATGGGTATCCAAGTGGATCGGGTGAGCGTCAAGGCCACAACAGAGGAGGGCCTTGGCTTCATCGGTGCAGGAGAGGGGATAGCCGCCCATGCAGTAGCTCTGATTGAGAAAATGTGAGAAGCTGTACCAATAGTTAGAGTGAGCAGATGCGCGAGGCAAAATCGCTGCCGGAAAGGCGAAAAATCGCAGGAATATTTTGTGTATTTCAAGCTTTTAACGTCGGCGGCGGTGATTTTGCCTCAGACCATTGGTACAGCTTCTGAATTACTGTGGAGCTGGATCTTCTCAGGAAAGCCAGGTGTTTTTCACCAGCGCTCCTTTCGGAACATATGATGTTCTGGAAGGAGCGTTTTTGTGCTTCTCCTGCGGGCAAATCATATTACACAGGAAAGGAATGGTGTGCCCATGGTTTATTATCTGATTATATGCCGTTCATTGACCTATGCCCAGAGAACCGCCCATGTGCTGGAGCGGGCTGGCATTTCCGGCTCTGTCATGCGTGCGCCGAAGCTGATTTCCAAGGAAGGCTGCGGCTACTGTGTCCGGGTGCCGGAGCGCAAACTCACTGACGCGCTGGTGGTACTCCGGCGGGAGGGAATGGCGCCCAAACAGGTATTCCTTCAATCTGCAGATGGTGGATACAGCGAGGTGAAGCCATGATTTATTTTGACAGCGCAGCTACCACGCTGGAAAAGCCCTCTGTTGTCCCTGCTGCCAGCGCCTATGCCATGACCCATTTCGCCAGCCCAGGCCGGGGTGGCCACCAAGCCAGTATGCGGGCCGCCGACGCGGTTTACCGCTGCCGTGAGGTGGCGGCGGAGCTGTTTCACCTAAGCGACCCGGAACAGGTGGTGCTGACTACAAATGCCACCCATAGCTTGAACATTGCCATTCATTCGCTGGTGCAGCCAGGAGGAACGGTCCTGATCTCCGGCTATGAGCACAACGCGGTGACGCGGCCCCTCTATGCCATACCAAACATCAACGTAAAGGTGGCCACAGGACTGTTGTTTGACAGCGATGGCGTATACCAGGCTTTTGCACGGGAGTTGACAGCTGAGGTGGATGTGGTGATTTGTAACCATGTTTCAAATGTATTTGGCTTTATCCAGCCTGTGGAACGAATTGCAGAGCTGTGCCGCCAGCGGGGTAAGCCGCTGATCGTGGACGCTTCTCAATCTGCCGGGACACTGCCCATAGATGTTATGGGGTGGGGTGCGGCGTTTGTGGCCATGCCGGGGCATAAGGGGCTCTACGGCCCCCAAGGGACCGGCTTGCTGCTGTGCGGCGGGGGGGCCCAGCCGCTGCTGTACGGCGGAACAGGCAGTCTTTCCGCCCACCAGGAGATGCCGGACTTTTTGCCGGACCGGTTGGAGGCGGGTACCCAGAACGTGTGCGGAGCCGCCGGACTGCTGGCGGGAATGGAGTTCGTCTGCAGGAAGGGGTTCGGGCGCATCCACGCCCATGAATGCCGACTGGCCTGCCGGATGATGGACCATCTGGAGAAAGTTCCCGGCTTACAGGTGTTTCGGGACAGCACAGGCCAATACCAGAGTGGACTGTTTTCGCTGGTGGCAGATGGGATGGACTGTGAGACAGTGGCGGAGCAGCTTGCCCACCAGAATGTAGCGGTGCGGGCCGGCTTGCACTGCGCTCCGCTGGCCCACCAGACGGTAGGTACCGAGGATACCGGAACCGTCCGGCTGAGCTTTTCCGTTTTCAACAGTCCGGTACAGGTGGACCAGACAGCGGCAATTTTTAGAAGAATCGTGAAAAACGGCAAAAAGGCGTGGTAACTCCACGCCTTTTTCTTTGCAAAAATGCCGGGACATCCACAAGTTTTTGCGGTTAAATTTTGAACTTTCCGCGATTTGCTTGCCATTCGCCGCCAGATGGTCTATAATGCTATTTGGCAATAAGCGGGGGTGCCATATTTGTCAGCCGTAACGCGTTGCCTGTGTGTATGGTGGGGAAGGGGATTGAGGCTATGGAAGCGATTTTACAGGTGCTGAAATCGGCGCCGGAATATATCAAATTGATTGGTTTTTTTGACTTGCTGGACATAGCTGTTATTACCTTTGGCGTTTATTGCCTGTTCCGGTTTGTGCGTCGGAGCCGCTCAGGACAGGTGGTGAAAGCCATCGTGCTCATCATCCTGGCTATGGCGCTGGCTAACCTGATGCACCTGCGGGTAGTCAGCTTTGTGCTGAACAATGCGGTGGAGCTGGGCGTGATCGCCCTTATTATTATCTTTCAGCCAGAGCTGCGCCGCTTCCTGGAACAGATGGGCAGCGGCAAAATCAAGGAGTTGTTTGTGGCAGAGAATTACAGCACTGATTTGGAGAGTGCCATTGTAGAGACAGTGGAGGCATACACCTCGCTTTCCAAGGATAAGGTAGGTGCGCTGATGGTGTTCGAGCGGCACACGCTGCTGGACGATATGCTCAAAACCGGTACATCGCTGGATTGCCGTGTGTCTGCCGAGCTTTTGAAGAATCTGTTCTGGAACAAGGCTCCGCTTCACGATGGGGCGGTGATTATTCGCAATGGGCGCATCGTGGGGGCTGGCTGTATGCTGCCCCTGTCCGGCAACGTCAATCTCAGCCGGGATTTGGGGATGCGCCATCGGGCAGGCATCGGTGTCAGCGAAAATTCCGATGCTGTGGTGGCTATTGTCTCGGAGGAAACCGGATCCATTTCGGTGGCCATCAACGGGATGCTGAAGCGTCATCTGTCGCCTGAAACGTTGGAGCGGCTGCTGCGTAACGAGTTGATGCCCGCCACCAGTGAAGAGACCAAGCCCACTGCCGCCGCCCGTATCACCAGTGTATTTAAGGGCAAAAAGGGAGACAACGCAAATGGGAAAGAAGATTCTTGACAGTAAGATCCTCTATGTGGTGGTTTCGCTTCTGATCGCCGTCTCTCTCTGGCTTTATGTCACCTCCACAGACATGACCAATGACAGCACGACGATATATAACGTCCCTGTCACCTTTGAGGGTCTGGAGTTTCTGGAGGACCGGGATTTGATGATCGTCAGCGAAAAGCCCACCGTCAATATCAGGGTGCAGGCCACCCCCACGGTGCTGGCAAGTCTGAACAACAAGACGGTCCAGGTGACCGCCGATGTATCCAACATCAGCCTGGAGGGGCCGCACACCATCCTGTACAGGGTGATTCCGCCCGCCGGTGTCAGCTCCAGTCAGGTGAACATCCTCAGCGGCGTGAACGGCAACTCGGTCACCATCGAAGTGGCTCGGTTCCAGCGGCGGGAGGTCGATGTGCGCGGCGAGTTTTACGGGAACGTAGCCGATGGTTATCTGGTGGGGAATGCAAGCGAGTTCCGATTTTCGCCTGCAACCGTATGGATCAGTGGCCAAAGGGAACTGGTGAACCAGGTGGACCACGTGCGTGTCACAGTAAATGTGGAGGATATGACCGAGGATGTAAGTGGAGATTACCAGTTCCAGCTTATCGGAGCCAGTGGAGATCCGTTGGAGGATCTGAATGTGACCTGTGATGTAGAGACGGTTTATACTACCTTCCCCATCCGGGCCACAGCGGAGATTCCGCTGGAAGTAAAGCTGGTCTCTGGTGGAGGTCTGAGCGAAAACGACGTGCGGATGAAGCTGAGCACTCCGTCTATCACGGTGGCAGGTAGCAGCTCGGCGGTGGCTGCGCTGGAGGCAGGAGGCGCTATTAACATAGGCACCATCGACCTGGCTTCGGTGGAGGACGGACAGGAGATTGTCTTTACCATTCCCTTGGCAGATGAGCTGACCAACATCAGCGGCATTACCGAAGTGAGAGCTACAGTTACACTGAGAAAGAAATTGGTTACCAAGACCTTTGAAATTGAAGAGCTTCTGCCCATCAACGTGCCGGAGGGCTGGGAGGCAGATGTGGTGACACAGGTGCTGCCGGTCCGGGTACGGGGTACTCAGTCTCTGATGGATGAGCTGACGGAGGAAAATATCCGGGTTGTTGCCGATTTGCAAAATATCAACCTGGCTGCGGGTCAATATCCTGTTCCTGCCCAGATCTACCTGAACAGTGCGGGGACCAGCGCTGAAATCGGGGTGTTGAGCGGTGAGTATAATATCGTCGTGAACCTCCGTCCCATTGAGAGCTGATTATGTTTGGATATATTCGCCCCGTTTTGGAGCGGCTGGACAAGGATCAGCGGGATGCGTATCAGAGCGCTTATTGTGGCCTGTGTCATGCATTAGGCGCACGGCACGGCTGGCTGGCCCGCTTTACGTTGCAATACGACTTCACTTTTCTGGCAATCCTGCTTGCAGCAGGTGAGCAGATGGACAGGCCCATATGCCTCCGCTGTCCGGTTCATCCATTGCGTAAGCCCAGAATGTGCCTACATGGAAAAACACTGGTAGTGGCGGCTGATGAGAGTATGATTCTCACCTGGCATAAGCTGTCTGACGATGTGATGGACCATGGTCTATTGTCTGGTTTGCCATATCGGTTCCTGCGCTGGCTGTTTTGTCGGGGGTACCGGCGGGCGGCTAAGGCCCAGCCGCAGTTTGACCACCAGGTACAGAAGGGGCTTGCTGCCCTGCGGCAGTTGGAGGAGGCGCGTTCCCCGGAGCTGGACCGGATGGCGGATGCCTTTGCCTCAATCCTGTCGTCTATTTCTACCGTGTACCCTCAGGGCAGTCCAGGCCAGCGGATGCTGGAGCAGACGCTTTACCACTTGGGCCGCTGGATTTATGTGATAGACGCCTGGGACGATTTGGATGAAGATAAAAAGAAGGGCCGCTTTAATCCGCTGGACGCCCGGTTTCAAGGACGTACCAGGGAGGAGCGGGATTATGTGGAGGCTACGGCAACCCATTCCGTCCGGCTGGCTGCGTCTGCCGTCAACCTGATGGAGCTTGGAGACTGGCGGGCTACAGTGGAAAATGTGCTTTATTTTGGTCTGCCTGTGGTGCAGAGTGCGGTGCTGGATGGCCGTTGGAAAGAAATGAGACAGATAAGGAGAAAATCTACATGAGAGATCCTTACGAGATCCTTGGCGTCAGTACCGACGCCAGCGACGACGAGATAAAAAAGGCATACCGGGAGCTGGCTCGCAAATATCATCCGGACAATTATCAGAACAATCCTCTTGCCGACCTAGCTGAGGAGAAGATGAAGGAGATCAACGAAGCCTACGATGCGATCACCAAGAGCCGTTCCAGTGGCGGCTATAGCTCTGGCTATTCCGGCGGCAGCTACACTCAGAGCGGCTATGGGGGCTCGGCATACCAGCGGCAGGGTCAGAGTCAGGGCGGGCCCAATCAGTTTGCCCAGGCGCGGCAATATATCAATATGGGCAATCTGGACGGCGCTGAGCAGATTCTCCAGGGGGCGTCTGGCCGGAATGGCGAGTGGTATTTCCTGATGGGTAGCATTGCCTACCGCCGTGGCTGGCTGGACGAGGCCCGGCAGAACTACCAGATTGCTGTGCAGATGGAACCGGGCAATCTGGAGTACCGTCAAGCGCTGAACATGATGCAGCGTGGCGGCTACGGCTACCAGCCGGATATAACAGGCGCTCAGTGTGACGGGCTGGACTGCTGCACCACACTGATGTGTATGAATTGCCTGTGCGGAGGTTGCCGTTGATATGAAGAACAAACGCACCGCAAAAGTGGCATATCCAGCGGTTCTTGGCGCATTGGCGCTGATTCTGCTTTATTTGGGTTCTGTTGCACCCACAGGAAGTTGGGGAATCGTGGCGGTGGCGGGGCTTTTTCCGGCGGCGGCTGTGGCATCGGTAGGATTGAAGGCCGGGTTCCTTTGCTGGGCTGGTGTGTCTATTCTGGCCTTTTTTCTGCTCCCGGAAAAATTCTGTGTGTTGCTGTTTGCCTTACTGTTCGGACTGTATCCCATGGTTAAGTCCATAACAGAGCAACTGCACCGCAAACCGGTGGGATATCTGCTGAAGCTGGCCTTTTTTAATGCAGCCTTGACCTTGATTTATTTCACCATGCGCAGTGCGGTGGCAAGCTCTTTGCCGTCGGTGTTGGGCAACTCGGTTTGGCTTCTCTATCTGACAGGAAATGTGGTGTTCCTGCTGTATGACTATGGATTCAGCCGCCTGATTGCGTTCTATCTTGCCCGCATTCAGCGGGCCATCCATTAACAAAGTGAGGGAATGAAAATGGTAAAGAGCATGACTGGCTATGGCCGGGGAGAGCAGTCTTTTGATGGCCTTCAGCTTACTGTAGAGTTGAGGGCGGTGAATAACCGTTATCTGGACTGTACCGTAAAAATGCCTCGGGCCTATATTTTTGCTGAGGATGCACTGAAAGCCAAGGTGCAGTCTGCTGTGACTCGGGGCAGGGTGGACGTTTTCGTCACCATGGTCAACACCGGCGGGGACGCTATGGTGGTTACTGTGAACGAAGCGCTGGCAAAAAGCTATATTGATGCGCTGGAACAGCTTTGCAGGTTGGGAAACGGTATCGTCAAAAAGAAATATTATGTCACAGATTTGGCCCGATTTTCAGACGTGCTGATAGTGGAAAAACAGGCGGAGGATTTGGACAAGGTAAAGGAGCAGTTGCTTGCTGTGCTGGATGGTGCCATTGTGGATTTTAACTCCATGCGGACCAAAGAGGGGGAACGGCTGTGCGCCGATATCCTTGGTCGGGCGGATACAATTGAAGCCCTGCTGGCCAAGGTGGAGGAGCGTGCTCCTCAGACTGTGGCGGATTACCGCGCTCGGCTGGAGGGCAAAATGCGGGAAGTCCTGCAAAATACCCAGATCGATGAAAACAGGCTGCTCACCGAGGTGGCCCTCTTTGCAGACAAGGTGGCAGTGGATGAGGAGACTGTCCGCCTTCACAGCCACTTAGGGCAGCTTCGGGAGTTGCTGAGCACAGGAGGCGCAGTGGGTAGAAAGCTGGACTTCCTGATTCAGGAGTTCAACCGGGAGGCCAACACCATCGGCTCCAAGTGCAATGACTTGGAGATTGCCCGTCATGTAGTGGATATCAAAGCGGAAATCGAAAAAATCCGGGAACAGGTCCAAAATCTGGAGTGAAAGACATGAAGCTGGTTAATATTGGATTTGGAAATATGGTGTCCGCTCACCGGGTGATCGCTATTGTTAGCCCGGACTCCGCTCCCGTGAAGCGGTTGGGCCAGGAGGCCCGGGACCGGGGTGTGCTCATTGATGCCAGCTTTGGCCGCAAAACTCGGTCAGTGCTGGTGATGGATAGCGGCCATGTGGTTTGGTCTTCGATTTCCCCCGAGCAGGTATCGGCCCACTTTGTGGATGATGCGGAACAGAAGGATGAGATGGAGGCAGAAATACAATGACCACAGTGAAAAAGAGGATGGGAGAGTTGATCGTACTCTCCGGTCCATCCGGTGTAGGCAAGAGCACCGTCATTGCTGAGTTGCTCGGTAGCCGCAGGGATATCCACTTTTCAGTTTCTTATACCACGCGCCAGCCCCGTATCGGAGAGGCAGATGGTATCAACTACAATTTTGTTTCTCGCGAGGAGTTTGAACGGATGATTGCCGCCAATGAGCTGCTGGAATATGCCGAATATGTGGGAAACTATTATGGCACGTCGCTGAAGGTAATTCGGGAAAAGCTGAATCTGGGCGTGGATGTTTTGCTGGATATCGAAGTACAGGGCGCGGCTAAGGTGAAGGAAAAATGCCCGGAAGCGGTGCTCATTTTTCTCATACCGCCCTCTATTGAGGAACTATCCCGCCGTCTACACCGGCGCAATACCGATGCCGAGGATATCATTGGCCACCGGCTGCAAAAAGCCCGAGAGGAATGCCAGGAGAGCATACACTATGACTATCTGGTGGTAAACGATAACATAGTGTCTGCTGCTGGGGAGATTCTTTCGATTTTACAGGCAGAGCAGTGCCGTACTAAAAAGCGGCTTCACCTGACAGATGGCATCGTGGCACAGGAGTGACCACGACGGATACTACTTTGAATCAAAAACTGAGGAGGATTTGTTATGTTGCTTTATCCTGCAATCAAGGACCTGCTGAATCAGGTGCCCAGCCGTTATATGCTGGTGAACCTAGTGGCAAATCGTGCCAGAAAACTGTCCAGTGAGGCGGAGGCTACCGGAAATCCCCTGGAGGAGAAGGCGGTTTCCCTGGCTATCCGCGAGGTGGTTAGCGGCGCTTTGCAAATCGATGGCATAGAAAACGAAGAATAAAGCCGATGGGCAAGTGGCCACGGCCGCTTGCCCATTGACTGTAAGACAGAGAGGTGGACGCTGTGCCGAATGTTGCAAAAATAGCCGTGTCGGCGGCCACCTATGCCATCGACCGCCCCTATGACTATTTGATTCCAGCGGAGCTTGCAGAAGCTCTGTGTCCTGGGATGCGGGTAGCGATACCCTTTGGAAGGGGTAACCGGGTTGGAGACGGCATTGTTTTGTCCTTGGTGGACCGCGAGGACACAGCGAAGCTGAAATATGTCCTGGCCCTTCTGGATGAGGAGCCGGTGCTGGATGGAGAATTTATCCAACTGGCGTTGTGGATGCGAGAGCAATATTTTTGTACGGTGTATGATGCAGTTCGGATGATGCTCCCTGCCGGACTGTGGTTCTCGCTCAGGGATTGCTGGCGTATCGCTCAGGGGGTGGATTGGGAGGCCGCCTATAAGGCGGCAGGGCAGTCCCACCTGGCGCAAAAACTGATAGAGTTGCTATTTGCCAACAACGGATGGGCAGAAGTGGGAAAAATCCGGGTGGCCTTTGGCATAGCAGACCCAAGTCCGGCCCTGCACAGATTGGCAGAACGGGGGATTATTATTCAGGAAACCAGCGCTGCCCGAGGTGTGGGGGATAAGACGGAACAGATTGCCACATTGTCTATGGAGCCCAGCGATGCGCTGGCACTGTTGACACCCAAGCGAAAGCGGGCTCCCCTCCAGTACGCTGTAGGGGAGATGCTATGTGCCGTTGGAGAGACCTCCACCAAGGAGCTGTGTTATTTCACTGGTGCGTCTATGACCACGCTGAAGGCACTGGAGCGGCAGGGCGTTTTGAAGCTGTCCAAACGGGAGGTTTACCGCCGCCCAGAACTGCCGGAGCTGGAGCAGGCCGCCCCTATTGTTCTCAATGAAGAACAGCAAAGGGCCTATGGGGGGTTGCTGGAGCTGGCTCAGTCTGGATTGCCTGCCGCCGCGCTGCTTTACGGCATTACTGGCAGCGGTAAGACGCAAGTTTATCTCAAGCTCATCCATACGTTGTTAGACTGTGGAAAAACGGCGCTGGTGATGGCTCCGGAAATTGCCCTAACCCCTCAGCTTATGCGGATTTTCACCTCCCACTTTGGCCGAAAGGTAGCCATACTCCATAGCTCGCTGTCCGCTGGAGAGCGGTATGACGAATGGAAGCGGGTGCGCAGGGGAGAGGCCAAGGTGGTGGTGGGTACCCGTTCCGCTATATTTGCTCCACTGCCTGATCTGGGCCTGATTATTTTAGACGAAGAGCAGGAACCGTCCTATAAATCAGAACAAAGTCCCCGATATCATGCCCGTGATGTGGCAAAGCGTCGCTGTTATAAGGCGGGAGCCTTGCTTTTGCTTGGTTCCGCTACACCATCGGTAGAAACCATGTACCATGCACAAAAGGGAGATTACCACCTGTTTCAAATGGGGCATCGCTACAATGAACGCGCTCTGCCTCAGGTGAATATCATAGATATGAGAGATGAGCTTCACCGGGGCAATGGTGGCTGCATCAGTTCTGAGCTGGCCCGTCTTCTGGAGGAAACCATCGACCAAGGTGAGCAGGCGATTTTGTTTCTCAACCGCCGGGGTGCAAACCGTATGGTTGCCTGCGGTGAGTGCGGAGAGACCCCAACCTGTCCCCGGTGTTCGGTTCACCTGACTTATCACTCGGCCAACCGGCGGCTGATGTGCCACTATTGTGGACATTCGGAGCCGCTTCCAGATCGCTGTCCGATTTGTGGCGGTATCCTGAATTTCATCGGCACGGGCACTCAGAAGGCGGAGGAGGAGCTATGTACGCTGTTTCCAGGCGTCAAAGTTCTGCGGATGGATGCAGATACCGTGTCCGCGGTTCACAGCCATGAAAAGCTGTTAGAAAAATTCCGAAGAGAGCGCATCCCCATTTTGCTGGGCACGCAGATGGTGGCAAAAGGGTTGGATTTTGAAAATGTAACTCTGGTTGGGGCGCTGTCGGCGGATCAGACCCTGTATACGGGCGGCTTTCATGCTGGAGAGCGAACCTTTTCTCTGCTTACCCAGGTCGTGGGTAGGGCGGGGCGGGGATGTAAAGAGGGACGGGCAGTCATTCAAACCTTCACCCCCGGAAATGAGGTGATCCAATACGCTGCCCAGCAGGATTATAATTCCTTTTACCAGCAGGAAATTCGCATCCGGAAAGTGCGCAATTTTCCGCCGTGCTGTGACCTATATGTACTGTACGCTACTGGGTTAGAAGAAACTGCAGTGTTGCGCGTCTGCCTGATGCTTCGGGAGAGCTTAACCGTTGCCCTTCGGCAGGAGCCATATGCTGGCTGTACTTATCGCCTGCTTGGGCCAGCTCCGGCGGCAGTGGCAAAGGTTAACGACCGTTATCGATATCGACTGATTTTAAATACTAAAAATACCAAAGAGATACGCCATCTGGTGGCACATCTTCTGAGGCAGGCGCAAGCGGACAAGCTCCACCGTGGAGTGAGCCTATTTGCCGACCTGAACCCATTGGACTGAGGAGGAAATTGACATGGCATTAAGAAAGATTCTGATGCAGGGAGATTCTGCGCTGGAAAAAAAGTGCCGCGCGGTAGAGAAATTCGACCAGCGGCTCCATACCCTGTTGGATGATATGAGAGAGACGCTGGAGAAGTCCGGGGGTGTGGGTCTGGCCGCACCTCAAGTGGGCATCCTGCGCCGGGTTGTGATTGTATTGGACGAAAATGAAGCTATGCTGGAGTTGGTCAATCCGAAAATCATCCGACAGGAAGGGGAGCAGGACGGCTTTGAGGGCTGTCTCAGTGTACCGGGTATGTATGGTAAGGTCCTGCGGCCTAGTTTTGTGACGGTGCAGGCTCAGGACCGAAATGGAAATTCCTTCGAAGTACCCGGTGAGGAAATGGTTGCCCGCTGTTTCTGCCATGAGCTGGAGCATCTGGATGGGCACTTATTTGTGGAGCATACTGACCGGCTTTACACAGCAGAGGAGTTGGACGAAATTATGACGGAGGGCGAGAAATGAGAGTTGTCTTTATGGGCACCCCAGATTTTGCGGTCCTCTCGCTGAAAGCGCTTGTAGAGGCCGGATATGAGGTGTGCAGTGTATTCACTCAGCCGGATAAACCGGTAGGTAGGCATCAAAACAGGTTTCAACCAACACCTGTAAAGGAATACGCATTGACACAGAATATCCCGGTCTATCAGCCCGCAAATCTGCGTGATGGTGAGGCGCTGGCCATTTTGAAGGAACTGGATCCTGAGTTAATCGTAGTGGCGGCCTATGGACGGATCCTTCCGCCGGATATTTTAGCGCAGCCCAGGCTGGGCTGCATCAATGTCCATTCGTCTCTGCTGCCCAAGTACCGGGGGGCTGCACCCATCAACTGGGCGATCCTCAATGGGGAGGATGAGACTGGGGTCACTATCATGTATATGGCGGAGGGGATGGACACTGGGGACATCCTGGCTCAGTCCAAAACCTCTATTGACTTGAACGAAAACGCCGTTCAGCTCTTTGACCGGCTGGCACTGCTGGGAGCGGAACTGCTGGTGCAAACGATAAAGGAACTGGAAACGGGTACTGCAAAGACTGTTTCCCAAGATGACAGCCAATCCAGCTATGCGCCGATGCTATCCCGTGAACTGTCTCCTATGGACTGGGAAAAAACGGTCCAGCAGCTCCACGACCAGGTGAGGGGGCTTTATCCTTGGCCTGCTGCCACGGCAGAGCTGGACGGGGTTCGGTGCAAAATATTACGAACCGTAATTTTGGATAAACAGACAGGGGAGGCACCAGGGACTGTATTACAGGCTGGAAAACGTGGGTTGCATATTGCCTGCGGCGGAGGCGGGGGGCTGGAAATCACGGAGATACAGCCGGATGGGAAAAAGGCAATGTCGGCAGCCTCATTTCTGATGGGGCACCCAATCAAGGCAGGTTCGTCCGTCCGACAAGGATAAGAGGTGATTCAATGGCATCTGCCAGAGAGGTAGCCATGCTCACCTTGGCTGCTTGTGAGCATCAAGGCGCGTGGTTGGACGGTTGTTTGAAGCGAATTCTGCGGGAACAGAAGCTGGATCGCCGGGATGCAGCGCTGGCAACCCACATATGTTTTGGGGTAATGCAAAATAAACTGCTGATTGACTGGTATCTTTCGGCGTTCTGTCACAGCAAGTTGAAAAAGCTGGATGTAAATGTGCTGTGTAATCTGCGGGCGGCGGTATATCAGCTTCTGTTTTTAAACAAGGTTCCTGCCAGTGCAGCGGTAAACGAAGCTGTGGAGCTGACTCGAAAGCATTGCCGCAATCCGCGAGCGGCAGGCATGGTCAACGGCATCCTGCGCACCATACTCCGGCAGGGAGAATTACCTGAACCAAAAGGATGTGACAAGGCAGAATCATTGTCGCTGAAATATAGCCATCCTCGGTGGTTGGTGGAGGAATTTGAAGCTGCGCTGGGTTTGGACGGCACCCAGGCGTTGCTGGATGCAGACAACCAGAGCCCTCTTACTGTGGCCCAGGTTAACACCCTATGGATCGATACCCAGCAGCTATGTGGAGAACTGCGTGCAGAAGGGGTGGAGGCGGAGCCTCACCCTTGGCTATCGGATTGTCTGCTCCTTGCCGGAACTGGAAATTTGGAGCAGCTTACAGCTTTTCAGGAAGGAAGATTCTATGTGCAGGACGCGGCTGCGCGGCTGGCAGTGACGGCTTCTGGCGTAAAACCGGGGGACCATGTACTGGACTGCTGTGCCGCTCCCGGTGGAAAATCATTTGCTGCTGCCATTACCATGGAAAACCAGGGAGAGGTTTTCTCCTGCGACATTCATCCGCACAAAATTAAACTGTTGGAGGCGGGCCGGGATCGATTGGGGTTATCCATCATACAGCCTTGCCTGCAAAGCGCTTCCGCTGTTCAGGAGGAGTGGCTGGGCGACTTTGATGTGGTGATAACCGACGTGCCCTGTTCCGGGCTGGGCATTATCCGAAAAAAACCGGATATTCGCTATAAGGCTCCGGAACCGTTGGAGGGACTTCCCAAAGTCCAACGGAGTATTCTGGATAATTGCTGCCACTATGTCCGTCCTGGGGGAACGCTGATTTACTCCACCTGTACGCTGCTGCGCCGGGAAAATGAGGATGTAGTGGATGGATTCCTATCGGAGCATCCACAGTTCGTTTTGGAGTCATTTGAGCTGCCCCATTTAGGAGTCCAGCCCGGAATGATCACCTTCTGGCCCCATATCCATGAAACGGATGGCTTTTTTGTGGCACGCCTGCATAGGAAGGAGTGAGGCTCTTGAACGATATCAAATCCATGTTGCCAGAGGAGCTTTCTGCCAGCCTAAAGGAGATGGGCCAGCCCAATTTTCGTGCAATGCAGATATTTCGCTGGCTTCATCAGGGCGTGGAATCCTTTGACGAGATGACCAACCTTCCAAAGTCTCTACGGGACCAACTTGCGGCAGAGTTTTGGCTTACTGTTCCGATGGTGGAACGTAAGCAGGTGTCCCGGCTGGACGGAACCATCAAATATCTTTGGAGACTTTGGGACGAAAATTGCATTGAAACGGTTTTGATGCGGTACAAGTATGGCAATACTGTCTGTGTGTCCAGTCAGGTGGGGTGCAATATGGGCTGTGTGTTTTGCGCCTCCACACTGGGGGGCAAGGTGCGGGACTTGACTCCTTCTGAAATTTTGGACCAGATCATTTTCACACAGAAGGACAGTGGAGAGAAGATTTCCAACATTGTTATGATGGGGATTGGCGAACCGCTGGATAATTTTGACAATGTGCTTCGGTTCCTTTCGTTGGTTAACCACCCGGATGGGGTGAACATTGGGATGCGGCATATCTCCCTGTCTACCTGCGGCCTTACAAAGAAAATTGACAAACTGGCCCAGTTTGGGTTACAATTAACCCTCAGCGTTTCTCTCCACGCACCAAATAATGAAATACGGTCACGTCTGATGCCGGTGAACCGATCCGTGGGTGTAGACGAGCTTATGGATACCTGTCGCCGGTACTTTGAGGCCACTGGGCGGCGGATATCCTATGAATATGCTATGATTGACGGGATTAATGACAGCGATGACCAGGCTGACCGGTTGGCAGCCTTGCTGGAGGGCCAACTTGGTCATGTGAATTTGATTCCGCTGAACGATGTGGCAGAATCGCCGCTAAAGCCTAGCCGCCGGGTGAGGCAGTTCCAGCAGCGGCTGGAGGCTCATGGTGTTACGGCCACTGTCCGCCGCAAGTTGGGTGGAGATATTGATGCTTCCTGTGGGCAGCTGCGTAGAAAGCAGATATGCGAACAGCAGGCAAACCCCGGAAAGGAGGGGCTTATGTGAAACTATTTGGATTGACAGACGTAGGCTGCGTGCGAGAGGACAACCAAGACAGCTACGCGTTCCACAATCTGGATGACGAAATGGCCGTGATGGTGGTATGCGACGGTATGGGCGGCGAACAGGCAGGTAATGTAGCTAGCGCAGTGGCGGTAGAGACCTTTTCTGCTGCGGTGGAGGCGGAGTTGGCCAGCGGCGTTCCAGATGACCCGGAGCGTCGGGAGGACGTTCTTGCCAGCGCCTGCCAAAGGGCAAATCGAAGGGTATATGAGCTGGCCAGGGACAACCCGAAGTACCGAGGAATGGGCACCACACTTGTGGCAGTGCTGGTGCTGCCAGAGGAATCCTATGTGGTCAATGTAGGGGATAGCCGGTGCTACCTCCTTGAAAATGGGACGATTCGGCAAATCACTGTGGACCATTCAGTGGTCCAGTTGTTGGTGGACCGGGGGGAGATTACAGTGGAGGAAGCCCGGATCCACCCAAAGAAGAATTTAATTACCCGTGCCCTGGGTGTGGAGCGGACGGTGTCGTATGACCTGATCCGGGTGGAGAATGAGCCGGGCAGCCGTCTGTTGCTGTGCAGCGATGGGCTGAGCAATGTTCTGCCCGACAAGGTGTTGGTCCAAGAGGCTCGCAGGGAGGCAGACCCGGAGTTGCTTTGCCGCAGGCTGTTGAGCATGACGTTGGAGCAGGGGGCGCCAGACAATGTGACCGTTGTGCTGGCGCAGCTGTAAACGAGGAGGACTTTTACCATGGAACAATACATAGGTAAAATGCTGGACAACCGCTATGAGATACTGGAATGTATCGGCACAGGCGGAATGGCCATGGTCTATAAGGCCCGCTGCCACCGGCTGAACCGATTGGTGGCGGTAAAGATTCTAAAGCCGGAGCTGGCCCGCGACGCGGATTTCCGCCGCCGGTTCCACGATGAATCTCAAGCTGTAGCCATGCTGTCCCACGCTAACATCGTTTCGGTATACGATGTGAGTCACTCCGATGGGCTGAACTATATTGTGATGGAACTGATCGACGGTATGACCCTCAAGCAGTATATGCAGAAACGGGGAATGCCGCTGAACTGGCGGGAAGCCCTGCATTTCATCACTCAAATCGTGCAGGCCCTGGGCCACGCCCATAGCCGGGGTATTATCCACCGGGACATCAAACCCCACAATGTGTTGGTACTTCGTGACGGAAGCGTGAAGGTGACGGATTTTGGCATTGCTCAGCTTGCCAGCGTTGCTCAGACCACGATGACCCAGGAGGCTATTGGATCCGTCCATTATATTTCGCCGGAGCAGGCAAGGGGAAGCCATGTGGATTGCCGCACTGACATCTATTCTGCCGGGGTAGTGCTGTATGAGATGCTGACCGGTCGGCTACCCTTTGAGGGAGACACACCGGTGAATGTGGCCATCCAGCACATCAACTCTATCCCCATCCGGCCCCGGGAGCTGAACCCAGACATTCCACCAGTTCTGGAAGCTATTACTATGAAGGCCATGGCCCATGAGCTGGATCAAAGATATGCCTCGGCAGAGGAGATGTTGGAGGAGCTCAAGGAGTTCCGAAAGAATCCTAATATGGCAATGACCCATGAAGCATCTCAGTTCGATGTGGTAGATGAACCTACTATGGTAGTGTCTGTTGACAAGTTGCCGGTTCAGGACAGGTGCGTCAGGCGGGACAGTGTAGAAAGCAGCCACAGCGGAACACGTCGGCGCCTGGAACCTGAGTCTGAACCGAAGGAGGAGGATGAACCGCCCCGCAGAGGCGGCGGCGCAATCACTGCGGTGATTGCCACGCTGATTATCCTGCTGTTCGTAGGTGGGATGGTTTTTTTCCTCTATAATTTCTTTATCGGTGACAACGCTGAAGAACCAAAGGAATTCGCAGTTCCCCGCATTTTAGGCTATACAGTGGAAGAGCTTGAACAGAATCCCACAATTTTGGGTGATTTCAAGCTGGAGGTCGCCGCCACCATACAAAGCGATGAGTACGAGGAAGGAGAAATATGCAGCCAGAGTCCTGAAGCGGATTCCATAGTGAAAAAGGGAAATATGACCATCACAGTGAGTATCTGCGGCGGTAAAGACGAGATGTATCTGCCTGAAGTGGAATCCTGGGACTCACGGCGGGCCCTGAGCGTACTTCAGAACGAGATGGGACTGAAGGTGGAGCAGGAGAAGGCCAGCTCCGATACCATCGCGGAGGGATATGTGATCTCTATCGACCCCATGCCAAATACGCGGGTGAATAAGGGCGACACAGTGACCATCGTCATCAGCACTGGCCGGGAGATCCCTCAGCGGACAGTACCGGACTTTGTCAACATGAAGTTCTCTACGGTGGAAAGTCAGTTGGATGCGGTGGGGTTGTCCTTGGGCAGAGTCAAGGAAATGCACCATGATGAGTATGCCGAAGGTAGGGTGATATGGCAGAGCCTCGAGCCGTATAAGGAGGTGGACGAGGGGAGGAAGATTGACTTCTGGGTCAGCCTTGGCCCGGAGGAGACCTCTCAGCCCCCCGAGTCTGAAGCCGTGGCCAGTGAGGAACCGATGCCCCCCACACCTACGATAGAGCCGACCCCCACACCCACGCCGGAGCCTACCGCGACCCCGGAGCCGCCCTCTCCGCCCTCTGAGGCTGTTGCGGATGTACCCAGCACACAGACCATTTTTGTTGATCTGAGCAACTACACGGGAACAGTGAACGTGCGTATTGTGGTAGGGGACACCACCATCTATGACAACGGAGTGGATGCGGATATGGAATCCAGCGTGAGCCGGAGTTATGTTGCTTCCGGCCTGCATACGGTATATATTTATATCAACGATTTGCTGGTAGACAGGTATCCCCTGAATTTTGACCCATGACAGGACGAATCATCAAGGCGTTAAGTGGGTTTTATTATGTGGATACCGGAGAAGGAAAGGCCATTCCCTGCCGGGGACGGGGTAAGTTGCGTCATCAGAGGCTGACGCCGCTGGTAGGCGACCAGGTGGAAATCACCTGTATGGATGATGGGAGCGGCATGGTAGACGCCATCCTACCCCGAAAAAACCAGTTCCTCCGGCCTATGGTCGCCAATATTGATCAACTGATCATCGTGGCTTCTGGAGCAATTCCGGTGACAGACCCGTTTCTCATTGACCGCATGGCCGCTATGGCAGAGTGGAAGGGCTGTGATGTATTGATCTGTTTCAACAAGTGCGATATGAAGCGGGCGGATGGGCTGGCACAGCTTTACCAGGCTGCAGGTTATGCCACCCTCCAGGTCAGCGCGAAGACAGCTCAAGGAATTCCGGATCTTGCTATTGCGCTAAGTGAAAAGGTGTCTGCCTTTACAGGGAATTCTGGCGTTGGTAAGTCCAGTATCCTCAATGCCATTCAGCCAGGGCTTAGGCTCCAGGCAGGAGAGGTGAGCGAAAAGCTGGGCCGGGGCCGCCATACGACCCGCCATGTGGAGCTATTCCAAGTGGGCGGCGGACTGGTGGCGGATACACCGGGATTCTCTGCCTTTGACGTGGAGCAGATGGAGGCGATTCCAAAAGAGGAGCTTGCCGCGGCATTTCGGGAGTTCCGGCTTTACGACGGACGGTGCCGTTTTCAGGGCTGCGCCCACGTAAAGGATCGGGGGTGCGCAGTGCGGGACGCACTTGCAGAAGGGAGCATTGCCCTAAGCCGCCATCAAAGCTATGTCCGCCTGTATGAGCAGGCAAAGGAAGTGCCTGCCTGGGAAAAGATTAAAGGCCGACTGATTTGACAGGAACCGGACAGCCCCCTTTTTCATATGCTGGTATAAATCCAGCGATGAGAAAGGGGGCTGTTTTCATGCGAGTCGTGGTGGTCAAGTTTCCGAAGGCACTGTGCGGACTGATGCGCAAGATATTCCACATGGACTGAATTGGTGTAACGCTGGTATATCTGGGTAGGCTTCTTCATAAAGTGATGGAAGAATACATGTAAGGAGAGGAAGCCTATATGGAACTGCAATGCATGACATTGGAGGGCTATCGCCCGGCCTGCGATATGATGTTTTCCCAAGAGGAGACGCTGGAAAGCATTGTACCGGATGCATGCCCGGATATTTCCCGCATCGTCTCTGCGGTTGGCAGGTTTTTTTTGAAGGATAAGGAGCTGGGTGAAGGAACGCTCCGGTTTACCGGTATAGCAAAGGTTACTGTTTTATACATACCAGAAGGAGAGGAATTGCCCCGGGCATTGGAGGTAGCTATTCCAGTTCAGTGTGTCAGGGACGACCCCAGGTTTCACAGCAATTGTCCTGTCCACGCAGTAATTCAGGTATCCTCTGCAGACGCCCGAACAATCAATCCCAGAAAGGTGCTGGTCCGGGTCGAACTGACAGTATGGACGGCGGCCTATGCCAAAGAGAGCCGACAGCTGAGCTGTGACATATCCAACGGAGACGGGGATGGACTGGAGAAACTGTTTGCCACCACCAAATGCTGCTTGATTTCTGAGGTGACAGAAAAGCCGTTCACCTTTTCGGATGTGCTGCGCCCCCCGGCATCAAAGCCGGAGATTGAGGAACTGCTGCTCTGCCGGGCCGAGCTGGGAGCTATGGACGGAAAATTTATCGGAAAAAAGCTGGTGCTAAAAGGAGATATTCAGCTTGCCGTTCTTTACCGCAGCGGAGAAGGGATTGCCCAGGTTCGGTTTGACCTGCCCTATTCCCAGATACTGGACTTGGGGGACGAAGTGGAGGAGGCGGAGCCGGAGGGGACTGTGAGCCTCAAGAGCGTGGACTGCCGCCTGATGGACGGAGAATTGGAAGCTACGGTGGAGGCTCTGGCTCAGGCTGTGCTGTGGGTGCGCCGCCCGTTGACACTGATCAGCGACGCCTACTGCATCAGCCAGCCCATTGAGGTGGAGCGCACCCCTGTTCGGCTTTGCTCCATGGCAGAACGGTCCAGCCGCCGGGAAATGGCCAGAAAGCTGTGTGAGTGCGGCATTCCAGCCAAACAGGTTGTGGACTGCGCAATTACCGTGTCTGCTGTTGCAGGTGCGCCGGTAGAGGGGGGGATGGAGTTCAGCGGTCAGTTCAACGCCGCCGTGCTGTACCTCAGCGAGGACGATGCCCTATGCGGAATGGAGGCAACGATTCCTGTGAGCTGTCGGGTTGACTTGCCGGAGGGATGTTCCTGCACTTGCCGGTGCAGAAATATTGGGGAAACCACTGCTGTCCCGGTCACTGGAGGGCTGGAGGTGCGTTTTGAGGCCGAGTTTTTCTGGACAACAACACAGGAGGAGCAGATTTACTGTGTCACAGAAGTAAAACCTGGTACAGCTCAGATAACGGAAGCGCGGCCCTCTGTGGTGATCCGGCGGGTAGAGGAGGGAGAGTCCCTTTGGAATATTGCCAAGTTCTGTGGCGCTTCGGTGACAGATATTTGCGGCGCTAACGGCTTGCCCGCACAGGAAGTGGCAGGCGGAACACTGCTGCTGATCCCTACGAGAAGAAACTGAATATGGCAAAAGGACGGCGTGGACAAAAACCACGCCGTCTTTGTCATATTCCACAGCTTATCCCCATACATTTAACATGAGTATGCGGTGAGGAGGGTTCTGCATTGGAAAACAAATTGTATGAGGATATCGCCCAACGCACTCAGGGCGACATCTATATCGGAGTGGTGGGGCCGGTTCGCACGGGAAAATCCACCTTCATCAAGCGGTTTATGGAAACCTTGGTGCTGCCGAAAATCGAAAACGCCTACATCCGGGACCGGGCCCGAGATGAGCTCCCCCAAAGCGGCTCTGGCCGGGTGGTGATGACTGCTGAGCCGAAGTTCGTACCGGAGGACGCAGTGGAAATGGTCATGGAGGATGGTGGAGTGTTTTCCGTTCGGCTCATCGACTGTGTGGGGTATATGGTACCCAGCGCTTTGGGGCAGTTTGACGGCGAACAACCCAGGATGGTGATGACGCCCTGGTTTGACCATGAGATTCCCATGACCCAAGCAGCGGAATTTGGCACGCAGAAGGTGATTACCGACCATTCCACCATTGGTATTGTTGTAACTACCGATGGATCGGTCACCGATATCCCAAGAGAGGACTATTTGGAAGCAGAGGAGCGGGTCATCAGCGAGCTGAAGGAGTTGGGCAAACCCTTTATGGTGCTGCTCAATTCCGCTCAGCCCTACAGTGAGCGTGCGCAGACCCTTCAGGCGGACATTGCAGAACAGTATGACGTGACCTGTCTGGCCGTAAACTGCCTGACGCTGGATGAAGGGGCTGTGGGCGAAATTATCCGAGCTGTGCTCCACGAGTTTCCTATAAAGCAGATGGACCTGTTCCTGCCGCCTTGGGTAGATGTGTTGCCCTTTGACCACCCGATCAAAAGCGGCCTATATGCCATGATTCGAGAGGAAACTGCATCCCTTCAGCGGCTGCGTGATGCGGAGGGCGCGGTGCTGGCTATGGGTGACAGAGAGGAGGTCAGCTCTGCCGTTCTCAACCGAATGGAAATGGGCAGCGGAGTAGTCACCGCTACCCTGGACTTGCCTCGTGGGTTGTTCTACTCGACCGTTTCCGAACAATGCGGATTGGAAATCAAGGACGACGGGGATCTTATCGACCAGCTCACCCAAATGGCCGCTATGAAGCGGAGGTATGAGAAGGTTGAGGGTGCGTTGGAGCAGGTGGAGGCCACTGGTTACGGCATCGTTATGCCTAACCCGGAGGAGATGACGCTGGAAGAGCCGGAAATCGTCAAGCAGGGGGGACGGTACGGCGTGCGTTTGAAGGCATCCGCACCCTCGATTCATATGATGAGGGCAGACATCAAGACGGAGGTTTCCCCCATTATGGGAACAGAAAAGCAGTCAGAGGAGATGGTGGACTACCTGCTCCAGCAGTTTGAGGGAGATACAGGTAAGATTTGGGATTCCAACATCTTTGGCCGTTCGTTCCATGAATTGGTGGGGGAGGATCTGAACGGCAAACTGAAACGGATGCCGGAGGAAGCCCGG
>CATJRT010000220.1 GCA_949742895.1 uncultured Eubacteriales bacterium
CCGACGCCAGCACGATGACGGCTGCAAGAACCAGCACCGCCGCAATGGCAATACCCCACACCGTACCCCCGCCTGGCGCGGACCGCTTCGTTTGTTTCTCTGTATGCTTTGACAATCTGCATCTCCTCCAATCCGTCACAACACATCCCGATGCGGTTAGTATACCACAGCCTGTCCCAAAATGCGATAGGCAGACAGCAAAAAGGCCTCCCTTCCGCCCATGGGGAAAGGTATTCCCCCACAGGCGGAAGGGGACCGGCTTGCGCCGGTCCCCTTTTGTGATCGGGCAAATGGGACTGAATTTCCGCTTACTTAGCGAACTGGAACGCGCCGATACCGGGAGCTTCTACATAATTGCCCGCCAGATCCACTCCACTGAACATCCCGTCGTCCATGCTGGACAGATACGCGCCCTTACCATCATATTCACCGGTGGTCAGCCTGTAGGCGTCCACGCCTGTACCGCCGGCGAAGAGGGCCTCGCCCTCCTCTTTGCTCAGCGAGAAGTTGGGGTAGTTTGCGTTGTCCTGGACAGGCAGGCCGGTGATGTTGATGAAGAGGTTGTTCTGCCAGTCAGTGCTGTCCTGCCAGTTGACCACGCCCACAGGAGTGGCGCCGGTGTATACAAAGATATTATTGTAGAACTTGTACTGGGCAGAATTGTACTTCAGCAGGAAGAGCTGGTTATTCTTCAGCGCATTGCTTCCCAGAATACAGGTATTGTTGTAGACCTGGGTATTGATGCCGCAGTTGCCGTTGAGGAACCAGCCCATACCGCCGTTGGTGTTGGGTAGATTGCAACCGTCGTTCTCCGTCACGTTGTAACGGATGTAGGTGTTGATGGAGGTGTACATGGCCGACTCGGTACACAGCATCATGAAGGCCGCGTTGTCATGGAGGTAGTTATACTGCACCCAAGTGTTCTGATTCAGCGCATCCACCTCGATACCCTGGCCATCCTGGATGATCACGCCGTGCTCCACATTGGTGCTGCCTACATTATGACGGGTGGCGTCAGTGCCGTTAGCATAGCACTCGTTGTACTGGAACACTACGTTGTCCGAGTTCCAGTTGAACATACCCACGGCGGCCCTAAACGGGTTGGACATATGGATGGCGCAGCGGTATACCACGTTGTTTTCCACCACTGCGTTGAACCAGGAATCCACGATCAGGCCGTCGCCGTCAATCTCATGGATGTTACAGTTTGCCATATAGAAGTTGCGGCTGGGGTAGTAGGAATACTTGCTGTTGTACTCACCGCTGGGGAAGCTGGGCCAGGCGGAACCATTGTCCTGATACCGGCGGTAGCCCCAGACGCTGAGGGAGTTGACGCCGTCGCGACCGCACTGGTAGATCTCACAGTTGGTAATGCTCACATCCACGAAGCAGGAGGGAACGGCCTCGTCAGCCTGAGTGCCCACGTTGAACTGGATGCCGCCGCTGGTTTTGCCGGGGTTGATGCCGGGGCCGCGGAAGCCATGAATCACCAGGTTGTCGAACACATAGTGGCTCAGGTCGCCCTGGTCCACATTTATCACACGCAGCCCGGCGTTATACACGTCCAGGTCGCCCACCAGATAGAACTCAGGATCATAGGAGGGATCGTGCAGCTCCAGGTCCCGGATCTCCCAATGATCCACGTTCTCCAGCCAGATGGCGCCATTGACCTTCCGGGTGACGACAGCGCCGGCACCCAGGGCATAGTTGAACACGCCCTTGGGGTCGGGCTGGATGACCGGGCGCTTGCCGTCGCCATAGCTGGCCGCCACGATGGGTGCACCCTCCGCACCAGAGCCTCTGGGCCGGAACATCCCCACAAAGGTGTCGCCGGTCTTGAAGAGGATGCGGTCGCCGGGAACAAAGGTGAGGGTATTCAGCTTGCCGATGGTCTGGAAAGGAGTCTCGGGGGACAGGCCGTCATTCAGGTCGCTGCCGGTGGAGCTGGACACATAGTAGGTCCGGCTGGTGCCCTTGGCCACGGTGAAACCGCCGGACAGGCTGGTTTCGCCGGCGGAAACCGTCAGGGAGACCTCACGGTCAGCGCTCAGGCTGGAGGACACAGGCTCAAAATTTACGGTGACGGTCCTGTCGTTGTCATATTCAAAGCTGCTGACACGGAATGCCGCCTTGCCGCCGTCCACTCTCAGGTCGAACTTGAAGTCGCTGGCGGTGGGAGCCAGAGTGGGGATTTCCTTTAGGGTAATGACTGCGGTGCCATTGGCTACGCTCAGTGCATCGATCTCAACGGGAACCGCTTCTTCGCCGGAAGCCTCGACTTCAAAGCTGAGGGTGATGTTCATCCCGTTGTAGCTGAGCACCACGGTAACGGTCTGGGCCAGGGGAGCGGCGGCGATGGGCGCAAAGCCCAGGGTGCTGCCCTTCTCAGTGAGGTCCAGAACCTTGGTAACTCCGGGGTTGAGGGAAGAAGTGTACACAGCGCTGAACTGGCTCATGTCCACGTCGCCCTGGACGGTGATGGAACCGTTGGAAATTTCCGCCCGCTCCACGTCGCCCTTGACCATCAGGGACGCGTCGTCCACGTAGGCCACTGCTGTTGCCGAAGCAGGATTCCAGATGTTATTGTAGACATAGAGAATAGGATCTCCGTTGAGGTAGGTAAACTCTATAGAATACTGCTTCCATTCATTTCCAGCGGTCTTGACAGTCACAGCACTTCCGCCGTAATTCTTGACGCCGATTTCCAGGATATCGTCGCCGCTCTCCACCTTAGCCCAGATGGAGAACTCATAGGTTACGCCGGCCTGGAGGGTGGAGCCGTCCACGTTATATTGCAGGGAAGATTCTTTTGCGCTGAACTTGACGCAGCTTCCGCTACGACCGCTGTTGGACTCGGAAACCTCCCAGTTGTTCCAGCGGTCAAAGGAATTGTCTGTCACAAAGCCTTCGGGCAGATCGAATCCCGGATCGACGATCAGGTTCGTCTTTTCATATGTCGTGCTGGCGGAGGCAACGCCCGCCCCAGAGACCGCCAAGGAACACGCCATGGCAACGCTGAGTATGAGCGATACGATCCGGCTAAGCCTTTTATTTTTCATGCCTTTTCTCCTTTTCACAAAGGTTTGCATCCTTCGATGTTACGATGTCCTGCGTCCCGTCCTGCCCCGGCCCGTTTGCGGGCCGGGGCTTGATACGGTTCAGGAAAGGAACAGCTTGGAGTAACGCTCAAGCACTGCGGCCACCTCGGAACGGGTGATGTTGGTGCGGGGATCCAGGTTGTTGTTGCCGCGGCCCTTCAGCAGGCCGTTTTCAACGGCCCAGGCTACGGCTTCCTTGGCCCAGCCGGACACCTGCGCACTGTCGGTGAAGCCGTCCAGCACGGTCATATCCACATCCTTGCCCAGGCCCTGGGCCTCGGCATAGCGGTACAGCATAACGGCCATCTGCTCGCGGGTCAGGTCATCCTCGCCGCCGAAGGTGGTCTCACTGTAGCCCTTCAGCACACCGTTGGCGACGCCCCAGGCCACGGCCTCGGTGTAGTACTTGCCGTTCAGGTCGGCAAACATGGAGCTCACATCAGTCTTGGGATTTTCGGCCATGTTGTGCATGACCTGAGCCATCATGCCACGGGTAAGGGTAGCCTTGGGCGCGAACTCCATGTCGCTTATGCCCTTCATCAGGCCCTTGGCGCAGACATAGACCACAGAATCGGCGTACCAGGCTTCCTTATCCACGTCGATGAAGGGAAGCTCACCCAGCGGGGTATCGGGCTCATTGATATCCTCCGGGGGCTCCGAAGGCTCCACAGGAGATCCAGACTCCACAGGAGCCGGGGGAATGATCACGGTGGATCCGCCGCCAATCGGCGTATTCGGGCCCTCGGGCACGTCCGGCTCAGAGCCCTGCTCAGTCCAGCGGGCGGTGATGGTCATGTCGTTGGTGACGATTGCACCCAGGAACCGGCTGCCGTCTGCGTTGAACCAGCCGTCGAAGGTGAAGCCCACGCGGGTAATGTCGGGAATCTGGAACAGGGTGAGCTGCTCGCCCTCATAGAGGGTGATGGAGCCACGTCCGGCCAGCACACCGCCGTTGGGATCAAAGGTCACGGTATAGGCTGGGATCTCGACCCAGGTGGAGGTAACCACAGTGTTGCCAGCAATGGGAGTGTCTGCGGTAAAGGGTGCGCCGCTCGCGTCCACCCATCCTGTGAAGCGCATCCCCTCACGGGTGGGATCGGCGGGCATCTGGTTGCCCATTGTCTGGCCCTGGGCTACGGTGTAACCCACGCCGTCAATGGTAACGGTGCAGGCCACAGTGTAATCGCCGCCCCAGCGGGCAGTAAATGCGGTGCCGGCAGGCTGGCCGGATACGGCGCTACCTGCGGGCAGTGCGGCCATGGTGTCGCCCACCTGCCAGCCGGTAAAGGCCTTGCCGTCCTTGGCAGGCAGCCCAGGCAGTACGCCGGAGCTCAGCTCGATGCCGGACAGGCTGACGCCGCCGAGCACAGCGAAGTAGGCATCAGTGCCGCCGGAGGCCAACAGGGAGGCACTGGGCGCATCCTGGGTATAGACGATGGCACCGTTCTGGTGCAGGAAGGGCAGCATCCCCTCAAAATCGCTGTACGCACTGGCAGGGGCGTCCGCCTGGAACACCAGATTGAGCTGACCGTAGCCGCTCATGGCCTGGAACGCGCCGTTGGGGATGGAACCGAGGGATCCGGCGAAGGTAACGCTGCGCAGCCGGGTGCAGTTGGCAAAGGCGTTGGAGCCGATGGAAATCACGCTTTCAGGCAGCTCGATGGAGCGCAAATTCAGACAGCCCTTGAAGGCGTTGACGCCGATGTCGGTCACGGTGCCGGGAATTTCAATGGACCTGATGCAGCAGCTCTCAAAGGCGCCATCGCCGATCATTTCCAGGCCCTCGCTCAAAGTGACGGAGGACAGCGCGGTGAACTTGAAGGCGTTGCTGCCCACGCTGGTGACGCCCTCGCCGATGAACACGGACTTGAGGGTCCGGTCGCCCATGCCGTCAAGCCAGACCGGAACGTCGGTGTTGTGGGAGGAGTAGTCGGTCATAGCGCCTTCGCCGCCGAAATACAGGCGGTTGTCGGCGGTCCGGGCAAAAGTCACGCCGCTGCCGGCCGAGCCGGAACGGGTAATGCTGGTGGTGGTGGTGCCGTCCTGCATGGTGATCGTGCAGCCCATTACGCCGAAGCCGCCGTCCGCGTTCATCACCAGGTTGGAGGCGTAATTCTTATGCAGCTCAACGTTCTGTACAAAATTGGGAACGGTGAAGGTGACCTCATCCTCTACCTTGATGTAGCCGCCAGCGGGGATGATGAAGTAGCCGCCCACATCCTGAAGCTCGTTACCCTCGCTGTCGAACGCGGCGACGGTCTTGCCGTCCTCCACATGGGTATGCAGGAAATAGATGTAGCTGGAGCCGTTGTCTCCGGACTGGCCCGGGTCGCCCCTCGGCCCCCAGAAATTAGTTTTCCACTCAGGCTTGGCGGCATTCATGCCCTTAACGTAAAGGGACACGTAACGCCCTCCACCGGTAAGCTGGTACGCACCGGAAACGCTGGAACGGGAATTGACGCTGATCGTGGCAGGAGTGGCCTCAGCAATTTTATTGGGGAAGCCCATGTAAAGCCCTCCGTTGGAAATGGTGAAGCCTTCCTCAACGGCCTCCACAGTCATCAGCAGCTTTTCCAGCGCGATCTTTTCATTGCTGTCCGCAGTATAGCCCACCAGCTGGCCATCCTCCATGGCCAGCTTGACCGCGCAGGAACCGCCCTGCAGCACGCCGTCACCCGATGAGCCAGCCGCGGGGTTAAGGTACAGCGCGTACACGTCGGTGTCGCCCTGTACGCCGCTCTGGGCCAGGACCAGGTACTTGCCGTCCGCAGTGTCTGGCAGCTTGTCAGGGGATTTGGTAAACAGATCATAGCCCATGATGTTCATAGATGTGAGCCAAACGGGGCCGGTCTGCTCCGCACAGGTCACTTCAATGCTCAGGAACCAGGTATCCTTGCCATCGGTGGACACGGTACAGTTGGGGTTAGCGTCCGTATCCTTGACAAATTCCCATTCGCTGGTTTCGCTGTTGTAATAATAGTAGGCCACAGGCAGCTCGGTGGTCACCAGGCGGTGCTCCTGGCCTACCTTGTCGTTGATCCGACCCAAGTAGGTCTCCAGGCTCTCCTTGGGCGTCACCGGGCAGCGCCAAGGGTAGGTATCGGCCTGATATACAGTGTTGGCCTCAATCTCACCCACGGCAAACTCATCCACCCACTCCCAAGTGGTCTGATTGGGGCTGCTCCACCAGTGGGTCGGGTTCTCGCCCTTCTCCCGGCATACGACCTCCACCTGATACAGATCAGGCTCAGTTACGGTTGGCTTGGTGGTGGGCTTGTCAGAGTCGTCAGGACCTGGATTCACAGGACCGGGATCTACGGGGCCGGGATTCACGGGACCAGGATCGCTGGCGCAACTGACATGGACGGTCAAGGTGCCCTCACGCTTGGCGTTGTTTTGATTGAAGGTGACATTTACGTCCGGCTGCTTATCCCGCAGGAGCACCCAGCCATCCGTCTCGTTCCAGAAGTAATAAGCGACGGGGATGGTCTCCTCGGTGGTGACCAGATGGTGACCCTGATGGTCGCGGTTCACATTCTCCAGACACTCATCCAGCGAATACGCGGGTGTAACGGGGCAGATATACGGATAATTCTCCGCAGTCCCGTTGTCCAGATCGTTCTCTCTGGGTTCACCAACACTAAACTGATCGGGAGTAGTGGCCCAGTTGTTGTCGTTCGTGTAGCTCCAGTAATGGGCACCGTTCTCTTGACACATGACAACCACCTGATACAGGTCATTATCGGCATCAATAGTCGGCTTTGCCGACGGTCCGGCGGTATCTTCCGCCGCAAACGCCATTCCCGGCAGCAGCGTCAGCATCATGCCGACTGCCAGCAGGACTGACAATATACGTCTCTTCATAACGGACCTCCTTTTGAGATGATCGCGGCGCGTACAGCGCCGCCCTGGCTCCGGCCCGCCGGAGACGGACCGGAGCAGGTTCGTCATGCTTCCGCATGACGCCTGACGGCATCATGCCGTCAGAAGCATACTTTCATCGAGCTGCGGCTTACGCCAGGAACAGCTTGCTGTAACGGTCCAGGATGGCAGCCGCCTCAGCGCGGGTGATGGTGGCCCTGGGGTCCAGGGTGCCGTCGGTGCGGCCAATCACCAGCTCGTTGGCTACCGCCCAGGCCATGGCCTCCTCCGCCCAGGCGGAGACGCGCTCATGGTCGGAGAACTGCTCCAGCACGCTGGCGTCCACGCTCACATCCTGCTTGTCGATCAGCTGGGCGTAGCGGTACAGCAGGGTAGCCAGCTGCTGACGGTTCAGGGCGTCCTCGCCGCCGAATTCCGTCTCGCTGTAGCCCTTGATGACGCCGGTCTCAGCGCCCCAGGCTACGGCATCGGCGTAGTTCACGCCGTCCGCCAGGTCCAGGAAGGAGGCAGAATCCTCAATCTCCGGCTTCTGAGCCAGAGCATACAGCGCCTTGGCCATCATGCCACGGGTCATGGCGTCCTCGGGAGCGAAAAGCAGCTCGCTCACGCCCTCCATCAGACCCTTGGCAACCACGTTGGCAATGTTCTGGGCGTACCACTTCTCATGGTCCACGTCAATGAAGGGCAGCTCGCCCAGCGGGGTGTCGCCGTCGTCGATCTCTTCATCCGGGTTCGGGATAACAATTTCCGGCACCAC
>CATJRT010000221.1 GCA_949742895.1 uncultured Eubacteriales bacterium
AAAATACCCCCCCCCTTTTTTTCGCGCCAAAAGAGCGCCCCCGGGGACGGAGCCCCCGGGGGGGCCTGCCGCGTCTGCTCCTAATAGGTATACAGCGTTTCCCCGGCGGGGTCGGGCACAAACTCAAATCTTCCCGTCTCCACGCCGGTCTCCGTCAGCTTCAGCTCCACCCTGATCCCGGCGCAGAACACAACTTCCGTGCTCCCGTTCCCCCACATCACAAGGGACAACGTGCCGAGGTCGGGATCTACATCGAAATACCAGCACCACGCGAACTCAATAGCATCGAACACCGTCCACTCAACAAACCCATCCCAATCCCGGACGATGCTCTTGGGCAGCGTCACCCGCTCCATGCCAGGGGCGGAGAGGTAAAAGTTCTCCCCATCCCCGGTACTTTGAATCTGGCTGCGGGCCTGTTCCACAATATCGTCGGTATCGTACCGCTCCAGAGTTTCGGCGTCAAAGATATAGAGGGTCTCCTGCCGGTATCCGTTGCTGTGGTCGCTCTTTGCGGTAAACACGATCTCATTCCGGCCATCCCCGTTCAGATCCATCACACAGGGATTCATATCATACTGATACGCGGAGTCCGGTCCGCCAAATTCAACGCTATTGCCCATATAACTGAGCTGGAAATGCCGGTGCTGGTCATCCAGGGCGCTCACCACCGGATATTCCCAGCCGGACGCGCTGTGCTCCATGGCCGCCTGGTAGTCCCGCAGGTTTTCCCGCAGGGACTTGCCCGCGTCCCGGGTAAAGGTCTCCGGGTACTCGTCCAGCCACCACAGGTCGTCGTACAGTCGCCCGGTCCGGTCGAAGGTCTCCTTCAGATACGGATAGGTGTTGACGATCTCCACGCTGTGGGCCAGCAGGCCGTTGAGCTGGTCCATGAAGTCCGCGATCTCCTCCACGTCGAACTCGTGCTCGTTGGAGCCAAAATGGGTGTCGAAACTCATGTAGCCGCCCTGCTTCACCGCCCCCGGACCCTTGGCCAGATCCAGCAGGCCGTAGGCGTAGGAGCCGTGGCCGTTGCTCAGCTCGGGGTCGTAGTCCGGGTGATACCACAGCAGGTAGTCCTGCCCGTCCAGGGTACACAGGAAGTAGGAATTCAAGCTGCCCACGTTGTCCTCATGCACCGTCTCGCCGTTTTCCAGCACCAGCAGCTGCACGCCGCCGTTGCCCACCTCCACCAAGGAGATGGTCTCGGGCACGCCGTTGCGGTTCAGGTCCGTCTCCCAGGGCTGGACGCCCATGTTATCAACCGGGACCGCGCTGTTTTCCGGCTCCGGCGGGGCAAGCGCCACCGCCTCGGCCACGTACTCCCAGAACTGCTCGGGGCCGGCACCCTCCTCCGGGCCGCAGGAGTTGGCCATTATGGCGTCGTAGTAGCGCCAGCCGCCGTCCCCGCCCTTTGTCCAGATGAGGTAGGTGCAGGTGGGGTAGGTGGGGCAGAACCAGCCGTCCTCCGTGAGGTACATCCCGCCCACGATGGCCTGCTCCGCCCGCTCGGGCTGGGTGGTGTGCAGCTCGTAATTCATCCGCCAGACCTCCACCTCGGTCCCGTCCACCGTGTTGCGCCAGGGGCCCCGGAGGTAGTCGATGCGCCAGTCGTCGAACTCGATCTGCCCCGGCTCGGGGACGGCGCCGTCGGGCAGGGTGCTGAACTGCCAGATGGCGGCATTGCAGGCGTTGAAGCGGTCCTCGGCGTAGAACGCCACCATGCTGAGCACGTCGCCGGGCACGCCGGTCACATCCGCGGTGAGGTGGGGGTCGGTCACCTCGGGGACGCCGTTGGTGGCGCGCCGCCAGAAGAGGTCGCTGTCCGGCTGGTCCTCGGCGCTGGCGTCGCCCTCCATGGCGTGGCTGTACTGCCATTTGCCGTCCTCCCCCTTCAGGAAGATCAGCCATGTGATGCTGTCTGTGGGGGTCATCCAGCCGTCCTCGCTCAGGACCATGCCCCCCGCCAGCAGGACCTTTGCCCGCTCCGGCTCGGGGGTATGGCAGGTGTAGTCCAGCCGCCACACGCCGACCTCCGTACCTTGGGCGGTCTTGGTCCACGGGCCCTCCAGGGCCTCCACCCGCCAGTCGTCAAATTCCACGTCCACGGGCGGCTCCCGGAGCTCCAGGCGGCTCAGGAAGTCCTCGTACACGCTCTTCCCGTAGTCCAGCGCGGCGGCGCGCACCTCCTCGGGCACGTCCGTCAGATCGACCTCCGGCCCCCAGTGCTCCGACGGGACGTGCTGATCGCCCTCGGGGCCGGGCTCCGGGTCCTCCGAGCGGCCGAAGGCACAGGCGCAGGCCAGGATGAGGATGAGCACCGCTGCCACCGCCGCCCAGACCAGCCGCCGGGGCTTTTTCGCGATGCGGCTCACCCGCTCCATCAGGCTCCGTTTGTCCCCCGCCATGGTGGTGGCGCAGCACAGCAGGTCCGCGGGGCGGGGTCTGGCTGTCACCAGCGCCAGCAGGGTGTGGCCGTAGGCCCGTCGCTCCCCGTCGCCCAACCGCTTCAGCGCGCCCTCATCACAGGCCAGCTCACCGTCCCTCCGGCTCAGGACCACTGCCAGCCACGCCAGCGGGTTCCACCAGTGGACCGCCAACGCCACGCACCGCAGGGCGTTCCAGATGTGGTCCAGGTGGCGGCGGTGGGTGGCCTCATGGGCCAGCACATGGCGGAGCATGGCCGGATTCGCCATGGCCTCCGGGGTGACGTACACGGCAGGCCGCACCAGCCCGAACAGGCAGGGGGAATTCAGCCCCACCGCCGCATACACCCGCAGGGGGCAGCCCACATCGTCCAGGGGGATTCGGCTGCGGCGCAGGCGGCGGATAAAGCGCACGTTGGAGGCCAGCAGGGCCAGCCCCATGGCAGCGCTCCCGCCCAGCCACACCCACCCCAGCACCGTCAGCAGCTCCGCAGTGGGCTGGGGGGAAGCGGGGGCCTGAGGTACATTGGGGGCAGCAGGCGCATTGGGGACCGTACCCGGCACGGACAGCGCAGGCCCGGTCTGGATCACGTTCACGCCACCCTGGAGCTGGTCCCCTGCCGGAGCAACGGACTGCACCGGGGCTGGAATGTTATCCGCCACCGTATGCTCTGTGTACAAATCAGAAAAAACATTCGTTCCCACCACCGGGGAGGTGAAGAGCTGCACCGGCACCAGCAGCCGCACCAGCACCATCGCCCACAGGGCGTAGCGCAGCCCCGCGCTGATGTGCCTGCCCAGCAGGCCTCTCAGCAGCAATACCACCAGAATCAAAAACGAGGCGGTGGCCACCCATTCGATCAACATTGCGGTCATGTCTTACTCTCCTCCTCCGCTGCATCCAATATCGCCCGAAGCTGGGCAATGTCTTCCCGACTCAGCTCCTGCCGCTCCGACATATAGCTCATCATCAGCCCCACGCTGCCCTGGTACACCCGGTCCAGGAAGCTGCGGGTCTCCGCCACCACAGCCTGCTCCCGCTCCACAGCGGGGCTGTAGGACTTGCCCCGGCCCGTCCTACACTCCGGCGGTGGAGCGGGAACAGGCCGCCACCGCTGAGACACACAGCTTTTTGGA
>CATJRT010000222.1 GCA_949742895.1 uncultured Eubacteriales bacterium
AGGTGCTGGCTGAGGGCGGCATCACCCGGATGGTGGGCGTCTATCAGGACCCCACCGGCCTGAGCAATGTGGGTTCCATCCGCTCTGCCCGGCAGTACTACTGGGAGCTGTCCCAGGGGCATGACGCGCTGTTCATCCACGCCGGGGGCAGTCCTGAATTCTATACCACAAAAGAAACCTTGGGCCTGACCACGGTGGACGGAGTAAACGGCTACTGGCCTGGAATGTTCTGGCGGGACCGGGAGCGCGTTCCAGGTCATTACTATGGCTACGAGCACTCTGTGCTGTCCTCCGGCGAGGCCATCGCCGCCATGCTGGAGAGCAATCCGGAGCTGGTCCCCCACACCGATGACTATGTCTACGAAATGTCCTTCGCCGACGACGGCACCCCGGCGGACGGCGAAACTGCCCTCACAGTGACCGTCCCCTTCAGCAACAAGACCACCACCTTCCGCTTCAACGAGGAAAGCAGGCTATACCTGGCAGAGCAGTACGGCGAGGCGTACATAGACGGCAATGACGACACTCAAATTGCCGTCACCAACCTGCTGGTGCTCCAAACTGCCTGCAATGCGGTGCCCAACGACGATAAGGGCCGCATTACCGTGGACCTGTCCTCCGGAGATGGCTGGTTCATCTGCGGCGGGAAATACGTCCCCATCACCTGGGAAAAAGGTGGCCCTAACGACCAGCTTCGCTATTTTTCTTCCGACGGACACCCCCTCACCCTGGGCCGGGGCAAGAGCTATGTGTGCATCATTCCGTTAAACCGGGAAATCACGGCAGAGTAACTGTTTATCAATTTTTATTGAAAAACCATCGAAATATTTTCCAGTATAGCTCTATCCTGTGCGTACAAACTACCTTTGTGGTGACAAAACCGGGTCCGTTCTTTGCCGGACCCTGCAAAGGAGGTTCGTGCCATGTTTTTGGATAAGCTGGCGTTGGCCATTGCCATCATTGGCGGGTTAAACTGGGGTTCCATCGGGCTGTTCAACGTAGACCTGGTGGCCCTGATCTGCGGCGGCTCCGGCACTTGGCTGGCCCGCATCATCTATGTGGTGGTGTGCTTGGCGGCGCTCTGGTGCCTCACCCTGCTGTTCCGGCCTGGTGAGGCCCGTACCAGACCGAGCCATGCGTAAAAAATATCCCGGCGCTTAAAGCGCCGGGATATTTTTATTTCAATTCACCCCGAACCGCGCCGTCCTCCACCAGCAACACCCCGTAGCCCGGACGATTCCGAATCCCCCCGGCAGTGCCGGGATTGAACAGCCACACACCGTTCTGGGGCATATACAACGCCTCGTGGGTATGTCCATAACACACCATGTTCACGCCCTTCTGCTTCGCGGCATCCACCATCCAGCCCATCCCGCTTTTGGCATAGTAATGGTGTCCATGGGTAAGCAGAAAGCGCACCCCCTCCACATCCACCACCAGCTCATCCGGCGCGGCGCACCAGTCGCAATTCCCCCGTACCGCATCCACCGGAATGTCCGGGTACGCATCCGCCAGCGCCATCCCGTCCTGATAATGGTCGCCCAGGAAAAACACACGCTGGGGCCGCTCCCGCTCTACCGCGTCCAGCATCAGGCCCAGCCGCCCATGGGAATCCGATAACACTAAAATCTTCATACAGTTCACCATCCTCCCCGCCGTACATAGACTGTGAATGAACGGAGGGATTCCTTATGCCGAATTTTGACGAAATCCTAAAAGGAAAACAGGCGGCAGGTCTTTTGAGCGACACCAGCAAGCTGGAAAAGCTTCGAGACGCGCCGGAAACGCAGAAAATTTTCTCCATGCTCAGCCGCAGCACCGGAGGCGATCTGGAGTCAGCGGCGGAAAAAGCTGCTCAAGGCGACACATCTCAGCTTACCGCTGCCATCCGCCAGCTCATGCAGGACCCGGAGGGGTCAAAACTTCTTCAAAAAATGAAAGACAGTCTGAAATAACAGCCAACCTGCAGGAGAGTGGCAGCAAGGAGGGACGCCATGAGCGAATTGGAAGAAAAATTGGAGGGTATCCTTGGCAACCCTCAGGCCATGGCGCAAATCATGTCGCTGGCCCAATCGCTGAACCTCGGCGGAAACCAGCCCGCCGGCCCCGAAACCGGCTCAGAACCGCAGCCGGAGACCCCTACGCCTCCCGCAGCTTCTCCCTCCCCCGCCCCGCCGGAGCCACCTGCCGGGGCCGGGGGGGGCCTTGGTAATCTGCTGGGAGGGCTCGGCTCGCTGGATCCCAAGCTGTTGTCTGCGGCCGCTGGACTGATGGGGCAGTACGTCAGCAGCGGCAGCGACGACCAGCGGGTGGCCCTGCTCACCGCCCTGCGGCCCTTTGTAAAGGAGCAGCGGTACGCCAAGCTGGACAAAGCCATCCAAATCGCCAAGCTGTCCCGCCTGATTCGTTCGGGACTGGAGCTGTTCCGGGCCAGGAAGGAGGACGGTGACGGTCATGTATAACCAGTATCTGGACGACAGCGACTTTATCCTCCTGGACCCGGAACCCCATAGCCACCCCACCGGGCAGGACCGGCAAAACCAAAGCCGTCACAATCAACCTCATCCCGCCCCCCATGGACAGCGTCATCCGGGGATGGGTCAAAGCCAAAACAACCGTTCCGTCCCCCATCCTAAAAGCCCGGTCAAGTCCAAAAATGACCTATTGGGCGAGGTGACAGGCGGACTAAGCCAGCTCCTGGACGGAGTGCTCAAGCACTTCTCGCTGGAAAACTTCGATACCGGAGACATCCTGCTGGTGCTCATCATCCTGTTCCTCTATTTGGAAAGCGGCGACAATCTGGAGCTGGTCATCACATTGGGGCTACTGCTCCTGCTGGGATTGGGCGATGACAAGCCCAAAGATGGCGATACACCGCAGGCAGCCAGCTAATGGAGCACAGTCCCATCGGGTAGGACAAAGATTTCCCTGGTCTGGTCCAGTGGGCTGACCACCTCCTGGGAGGACATAGCGTAAATGAGCTCTCCGTCCTTCTCCATCTCCGCCGCCATCAGCAATCCGCTGTTCTCCGAAATCCAATACCGCTCCAAATAGCCCAGCGCGGGGGTCCTGGCCTCCACATAGACGCAGGGCTGCCCACTCCAGGACTCGTAGCCGGCGGCGGTGATGCTGTTCTTATCCAATGCCAGCACTGTCTCATAAGAGGGCAACCGCTGCATCAGATCGGCTGTCATATCCTCTGCGGGGCCGGAGTAAACCCGCTCCTCTCCGCTGTACCACAGCCAGAGACGGTCGCCGCCTACTATGGAGTGCTCCACCAGCCCAGAGCTGAGGGTGAGGTCTGTGCGGAACCAGCCGCCGTCCGCCCACACCTGGGCTGACGCCGTACCCACTGACTGCCCTGCGGCAAAGTACTCCACAGTTACTGTACGGCTGTAGCTCTCGTACCGTTCCAGGCTGTCCACCAGCCGCTGAACAGTCTGAGGCGTGACGTTTACCGACACACCGTCGCTGACCTGACTGTCCGGATCCATGCTGGTAGCGGCATCCGGATCCGCCAATACCAGTGCAGGGGTTGAGGGAAGCACATTCCGGAAAAAGCTATACAGCACGGCGGCCAGCACCACACAGATGATGATTGCCGCCAACGCGGTTCGTTTTCTCTCCTCCATAGGCGTTCCCTCTCCCCGGCCTGGCACCGGTCAGCTCCTGAACGGCTCGGGTGGGCAGTCCGTCCGGCCAAAATGATAGGTGATCGCGTCTACAATCCGTCGGCAGGCACGACCGTCCCCGTAGGGGTTGACGGCATGGGCCATCACGGCATAGGCCGCAGGGGACTCGATGAGGTCAGAGGCCATGGCCACAATATCCGACGTCTGAGTTCCAGCAATGCGCACCGTCCCCGCCGCTACAGCTTCAGGCCGCTCTGTCTCCCGACGCAGGACAAGCACCGGCTTGCCCAGTGCAGGAGCCTCCTCCTGAAGTCCGCCGGAATCGGTGAGCACCAGATAACTGCGGGCTATCAGATTGTGCATTTCGTCGGCAGTGAGCGGCTCAATCAGATGGACGTTGGGCAACCCGTCCAGATGGCCGTGGGCCGCCTCCTGCACCACGGGAGACAAATGTACCGGATAGACCAGCTCCACCTGATCCTGGTAAGCAATGGCCAAACGCCGCAGGGCAGACATAATGGCTTCCATCGGCTCGCCGTAGTTTTCCCGACGGTGGCAGGTAACCACAACCACCCTTTTCCGCTTGTAATCCAACTGGTTCAACGCCTCGGTCGCAAAGTGGAAATCCTCCCGCACGGTGGTATTCAGCGCATCGATCACCGTGTTGCCTGTGACGAACACCCCCCGCACGATGCCCTCCGATGCCAGGTTGCGCCGGTTCGCCTCCGTGGGGCAGAAATGCAGGTCGGCCAAACGGCCCACCATGGAGCGGTTCATCTCCTCAGGGAAGGGAGAATATTTATCCCCGGTACGCAGGCCTGCCTCCACATGGCCCACAGCAATTTGCTGGTAGAACGCCGCCAGCGCCCCGGCAAAGGTGGTGGAGGTGTCCCCGTGGACCAACACCAGGTCAGGACGGACTTGCTGGAACACGGTCTCCAGCCGGAGCAGGCACTTACTGGTGATGGTGGACAGAGTTTGCCGGTTTTCCATGATATCCAGGTCAAACTGGGGCTTCAGCTTGAAAATATCCAGCACTGTATCCAACATCTGCCTGTGCTGGGCAGTGACACAGCACAGGCTCTCAATTTCCGGACGGCGTTCCAACTCCTGCACCAGCGGAGCCATTTTGATAGCCTCGGGGCGGGTGCCAAAAATGGTCATCCCCTTCAGCTTATCCATCCTTCTCCTCCTCCGTTTCTTCCGGCTGGTCCGGGGTATGCCCCGCCTCATGGCTCAAAAACACCCGCCACGCCACGGCCACGGCCACGGCCATAGCCAGCAGAAACACCATGGCCTTCAGCGCGCCGCTGGTGGCGAGCACCACGGCGGACAGGCCCAGAATGGCGGAAATCACATACAGCACTCCCACCGCCTGCTTCTGGGAAAAACCCATGTCGATGAGCCGGTGATGGACGTGCCCCCGGTCCGGGGCCATGGGGTTCTGACCATGGGATACCCGCCGCACCACGGCAAAACACACGTCGAAAATGGGCAGGCCCAGCATAAGAAAGGGCACCACAAAGGAAATGAGGGCGTACTGCTTGAACATCCCCTCCACCGACACGGTGGCCATGATAAAGCCCAAAAAGGTCGCGCCGGTATCCCCCATAAAAATCTTGGCGGGATTGAAGTTGTAGGGCAGGAAACCGATGCATGCCCCCACCAGCGCAGCCATCATCACCGCCACATCCAGCTCCTCGCTCACCAGCAAGGCAATCACCATCATCGTCGCCGCGCTGATGGTGGACACACCGCAGGCCAATCCGTCCAAACCGTCAATGAGGTTGACGGCGTTGGTGATGGCCACGATCCAGATCACTGTGATGGGGACGGACAGGGCACCCAGCTCCCACACCAGGTTGCTGCTGAAAATATTGGGGTTGGACAACACCTTAATCTCATTTCCCGCCAATACCGCGATGAGGGCGGACATGATCTGCACCAGAAATTTTGGTATGGCAGGCAGCGCGTATTTATCGTCCAGAACACCCAGCACTACAATGACGGCCGCCCCCAGCAGCATCCCCTTCTTGGCGGTGTCCAGCGGGACGAACAGCAGCATAGCTACCAGAAAGCCGAAAAAGATAGCCAAACCGCCCATGCGGGGAATGGGGTGGTCATGCATCCGGCGGTTGTCCTTGGGCACATCCACCGCTCCGAATTTCACGGACAACACCTTGACCAGAGGCGTGGAGGCAAAGGCCACCACCGCTGCCAACGCCAAGGCCAGCAGGACATACAAAATGGCCTCTGACGCCACAATCGTTCCACAAATATTCACCTGAATAGCGCTCCTTTTGCTCATTTAGGCAAAAACCCTACTTTTTTGTATACCTTCCGCAGGGTCCTTTCCGCAATACAGGCAGCCCTTTCCGCCCCAACCCGGTAAACGCCCTCCAGGTATGCCTTGTCCGCCAGCAAACGCTCCGTCTCCTCCCGGATGGGCCGCAGCGCCTCCACCACAGCCTCGCCCACGGCGGGCTTGAATTTTCCGTAGCCTTGGCCATCGAACTCCTGCTCCACGTTCTTGTAGCTCTTGCCTGTGGCGGCAGCATAGATCTGCACCAGATTGGACACACCGGGTTTCTCATCAGGCGCATAGCGCACGCACCGCTCGGTGTCGCTGTCGGTGACTGCGCGCTTAAACTTGCGCATGATGTCCTCCGGCTTCTCCATGAGGAACACACAACCCTCGGGCTGGGACTTGGACATCTTGCTCTCCGGCGCACTGAGGCTCATAATCCGTGCGCCCACCTTGGCGATGTAGGGGTCAGGCACCTTGAACACGTCGCCGTACACGCCGTTAAAGCGGTTGGCAATGTCCCGGCAAATCTCCACGTGCTGCCGTTGGTCGTCACCCACCGGCACAAAGTCCGGCTGATAGAGCAAAATATCCGCAGCCATCAGCACCGGATAGGTGAACAATCCCGCGTTGATGTTTTCAGCGTTTTTGGCGGACTTGTCCTTAAACTGGGTCATACGGGACAGCTCACCAAACATGGTATAGCAGTCCAGCACCCACGCCAGCTGGGAATGGGCGGGAACATGAGACTGGATGAACAGCACGCATTTCTCCGGGTCCAGCCCGCAGGCAATGTACTGGGCGATCAGCGTCAACACCCGCCGCCGAAGCTGGGCGGGGTCCTGCCGCACGGTGATGGTGTGCAAGTCGGCCAGGAAAAAAAAGCAGTCGAATTCACCAATCATCTCCGGCCAGTGGCGCAAAGGACCAAGATAATTACCAATGTGTAGTTCTCCGCTGGGCTGGATGCCAGAGAGCATTACTTTTTTATTGCTGTTTTCCATTTTACCTCACGACCTTTACTCGGCTTCCGCCGTCAGATAGGGAGCAATATCCACCGGAGCCGCATCGGACCACAGCCGCTCCAAATCATAGAACGTCCGGCCCTCCTCCGTGAAAACATGGATTACCACGGCAGAGTAGTCCATCAGGGTCCACTGTCCTCCCCTGTGGCCCTCGATGTGGTGGGGCTCCTCACCAGCCTTGGACATGGCCTCCTCCACCGCGTCGGCCAACGCCCGCACCTGGGTGTTGGAAGAGCCAGTACAGATAATAAAGTAGTCCGCCAGTGTGGTCTGGTCGGCGGTATACAGCACCTTGAGTTCCTTCCCCTTTTTATCATCCAGTGCCTTGACGGCGATGGCAATCATTTCCTTTGCGGTCAACATATGATCCTCTCCTTTTCTATGATTTCTGCTCAATTTTGGTCACTGCCTGGGCGCAGCCGCCTTTGGGTCGGCCAGCACACCGGTGCTGGAGCTGAGGGATCCGTCCCCATTGACCCGGATCAGGTCCAGCTCGTTCAGCGTCACCCTGTCGGTATAGGGGTTGAGCTTGTCGTTAATCAGCTCTAGCAGCTCCCGCTGGTTTGGGTATACATAGTCCGTGTATCCAATCAGCGGCATGGTGACGAACTCCACGCTGTCCACATCCAGTCCATGAAATACCGCCTGGGTGGCAAACCAGATCATGTTCTCCAGCGTCAGTTCACTCTCTACCCGGCTCTCAAACAGCTCAGCCAGTTCACCGATTCGGGTAACGTTGTCAATTTGCAGCACCTGCTTGAGCACCGCCTTCAAAAAGCCCTGCTGTACCTGCAAACGGTTCAGATCGCTGCCGGTGCCGCCGCTGGCCACACCCATATTGTTCTTCCGCCAGCGCACCACCTGCATGGCCAGGTCTCCGTCCAGGAGCTGATAGCCCCGCTGAACGTCGATGCTCAGGTCCTGATAGGGGTCCTTATAATACATCCGGTAGGGCACGTCGTACCATACGCCGCCAATGGCATCCACCATCTCCCCCACCAGTTCCCAGTCAATGAACACATGGAAGTCCGGCGTAAAGCCCACTAACTCAGATACCTCCCGCATCAGCGCTTTCGTCCCGTCCTCCCCCCGGCCATACAGGGCATAGATGCTGTTGAGCCGGGTATAAACCGAGCCGCTGCGCACATTAACCAGGGTATCCCGGGGCAGAGACATGACCGTGGCCCGCTGGTTGGTTACGTCATAGGTGACAAGCATCATAGTATCGGTGCTTGCGGACACCTCGTCCACCCCCACCACCAGGATGGTGTAAATGTCCTCGCTGCGCCGGTCTCCGGTCACCTTGGGCTGGAGCGGGCTGTCGTCCTCCCCCACTGGCTCCGGCGTCTCCCCCGGAGCCAGGCTGGCCACCGGATCCGGCACACTGATGGTGGGCGGCAGGGCGGGCTTCTGCACCCACCGCCTGTACAGCAGGTACACCGCCGCTGTCAGCGACATCACCACTGCCAGCAGGATCATAACAATCATAATCAGTTTTTCCCGCTTTTTTCTGGCCGCATCCGGGACGCCACCCGCCAGATGGCTTGGGCCTCTGTGCGGCTCTGCCTCCGGCTTCCGGCTCTCTTTCTCAGGCTGTTGGCTCATTGTCCGCTTCCTTCCCACCGTATTGACGGTACGCTTCCATCGTGTCGTGATGAACCTCGCGGTCCCGCTGAATCATCTCCTGAATGGACAGTCCCGCGCCCATGCACACCGCCCCGTCCAGGTCGGAATAGGCCAACCGCCGCAGCTCCGCCACCTCAGGAAAATCCCGGTTCGGCTCCATATAGTCCGCGATGTACAGCAGCTTTTCCTCCAGACTCATCCCGCCCCGTGCCGTGGTATGGTAGAGTATGGCGTCATAGATATCGTCCTGACCGAAGACATATTTCGCAACGGCCGCGCCGCTTTTGGCGTGGAGCAGCTTATCAGTGGCCCGCTCCAGCGGCTCCAGCTCCACGCCGTACCGGTCGCATATGTCCAGATGCTCCTCATGGCTGAGGTACTTGGTGCAGTCGTGAAGGACAGCGGCCCGGCGCATCCGGTCCTCATCCGCTCCCCAGCGGCGGGCCAGGCGGGCAGCCTCCTCCTCGCATCCCCTGATGTGGGCCAGACGCTTGGCGTATACCATGGAGTAAGACACGCAGCGTAGCTCTTCAAGGGTAAGACATTTCAAATCGCAGAATGTTCCATATAGTCTTTCCCGCAAAATGTACCCGTACACCGCTTGGGGCAAAAATTCTCGGCCCCTCCCCTCGCCCAGCAGCTTCCGCAGGCGGGTGGAGGAGATATCCACTAAACCCGGGATGGAGATGGTGGCGATCCTTGCGTTATATTTTTGGCTCAGAAATTCCCGCTGGGGCGCAAATACCGCCTCACCGTCCGCGTCTGTGCGGCCAAAGGCGCATACCCCCGCCAGCTTCAAAATCTTCTCCGGCTCATGCCAGTTCTGGAGGGTGAGAAACATATCTGTCCCCATCAGCAGCCACAGCTCGTCATCCGGCCAGCGCTCCCTGGCCTGCGCCAGAGTATCGGCAGTGTAGCTTTTGCCCTCCCGGCACAGCTCCACGTCCCACACCTCAGTGATGTCCGGTAGCAAAAGCTGGTCGGCAGCAATGGCGGTCATTGCCATCCGCTGTTCCGAAGTGGGACTGCCTGGGGCCAGCTCCTTATGGGGCGGGTGGCCCGCCGGGACAAAAACCAGCTTCTCCAGCTCCAGCGCCCTGGCTGCCGCCCGCGCCGCCGCCAGATGCCCCAGATGCGGGGGATTGAAGCTGCCGCCGTAAATACCGATTTTCAACGGGACCACCCTCTCTCTTCTATTTTACTTCACCAACCGGATACGCTTCTCCTTCGGTTTGCTGTGAGTCTCTCTATATAATACGAACTTCGTACCTATCACCTGCACCACCTGGCTACGGGTAGCCTGAGCCAGCTCCTCCGCCCCTTCCCGGGGGGACAGGGGGCTGTTCTCCAGCACCTTGCCTTTAATCAGCTCCCTGGCCTCCAGTGCGTCGTCCGCCTGCTTCGTCAGGTTCGGCCTGATTCCGTCCTTGCCCACATGGACAATGGTGTCCAAGTCATTTGCCAGCGCCCGAAGCTGGGCGCGCTGCTTGCTTGTAAGCTCCATCTCACAATCCTCGTTTCCTGTCGTCTTTGCCCCGGCGGACCTCACTTCAAATAGGACTCCAGCTTTTCCTTGAACGCGGCCAATGCCCTGCCCCGGTGGGAAACGGCGTTCTTCTCCTCCGGCGAGAGCTGGGCAAAGGTCTTTTTCAGCTCCGGCAGGAAGAACACCGGGTCGTAGCCGAAGCCGCCCTCCCCCATAGGGGCGAAGGCGATGGTACCGGGGCACTCCCCTCGGGCGGTGAGCACGCCGCCATTGGGGAAACAGCAGGTGATGACGGACACGAACTTGGCTATCCGCGACCCGCCCCGGGGCATATTGGACAGCAACAGGCGGTAGCGTCCCTCATCATCCAGTCCTTCTCCGCCATACCGGGCGGAGTACACCCCCGGCGCACCGTTCAGCGCGTCCACGCACAGGCCGGAGTCGTCGGCGATAGCGGGCAGGCCGCTGGCCTCCATAACGGACTTCGCCTTGAGCAGGGAATTCTCCTCAAAGGTGGTCCCCGTCTCCTCCACATCCACATTGACGCCCACGTCAGCCTGAAGGCAGACCTCTACCCCCATGCCGGACAGGATGTCGTTCATCTCCTTCAATTTTTTCTCATTTTTACTGGCCAATACCAGTTTCATGTTTCACAACTCCCACGGGTCTTTTTGACCAAAATTTTTCTTTCGTTTCTCGTCCTTTGCCTCGTCCCGATGCGCCGCCCACTTCTCCTGGGCGGTCTCGATTTTCTCTCCCACAGAGGGCTGCTTTCGCTCTACCGTGTCCAGCACACCCTCCGCCTTCTCCGGCACCGGCAGGATCATCTGGCGGCAGTCCGGGCAGTAAAACGCTTTTGCCTCTTCCGTCCAGTTGCTCAGAAAAACCCGCTCTGTAAAGTTTTTGTCCCTCCACTGGAGCCTGTCCCTGGCAGGAATCAGCCCTTCTTTCATTTCTTTCCCGCAGAACGGACAATCCACGGTTTCTTCCTCCTTACAGCAGCGCCTTGGTAAATTCGTGGGCATCGAAGGGGCGCAGATCATCCACGCCCTCACCCACCCCGGCGAACTTCACTGGCACGCCCAACTCCTTGGCAATGGCGATGACGATGCCACCCTTGGCGGTGCCGTCCAGCTTGGTGAGCACAATACCGGATACGCCGGCAGTCTTGGAAAACTCCTTGGCCTGGATCAGCCCGTTCTGCCCGGTGGTGGCGTCCAGTACCAGCAAGGTTTCGCGGCTGGAATTGGGGCACTCCCGGTCGATCACCCGGGAAATCTTGTTCAGCTCGTTCATGAGGTTGGCCTTGTTTTGCAGCCGC